>JABLXJ010000012.1 GCA_013178125.1 Bacillota bacterium
TCCTTATATGAAGGTTTTCAAGGGAATCTTAGACTATTTTTTGTCCCATTTCAAAGGTAACTCCTACACTCCCAGGAAGACCATGCCTCTCATGCCTTGTCCTTCTTCACTTAAACTTTATGCGCCCGCAGGCCTTGGCCGAGAATTTCCAGGTCAAGCGTCCCAGCTCAGTAACAGGGTTCCTCAATTCCACGGGAATTTCACACCCGGGCTTGACAAGCGAATCGTGAGAGCACTACACTAAAGGTGCACCAGAGATACCCCAGGGAGTAACTTGGTGGAATCAGGTCAACCGATCAAACAACCGATCAAGCAATCGGTCAGTCAAAGGGTTAAATCGGGGTTTTGTTGAAAATAGTTCTCATTATAGATAGTCGTTACAGATAGTTATTATAGAACGTAGGTCGGAGGTTTATAGAAAATCATGATGACCATAGGTGACGCGGACAGGGCACCGGGCACGGTCCCTGAAAACGAGAACGAGCGGAAAATGGACGAACTCCGGGAAAGCCTGATCGCACGTTTGAAGCGGATCGAGGGCCAGGCCAGGGGCATACAGCGAATGATCGAAGAAAAAAGGAGCTGCGACGAGATCATCGTGCAGCTCGCGGCGATAAAGGCGGCCATTGACCAGGTGGCCGTCAATATTCTTGGCCACCATATGGCCGAGTGCATTGAGAAGAACCTCGCCCAGGGCCGGGATGTGCAGGATGCCATCGCGGAGTTTATGCCGATATTCCGCAAGCTCTCGTAGCCCGAGATCCCGTGAGCTCTCGCAGCCTGGGATTCCGCAGGCTCTCACAGCCTGGACCGGCACCGGCCGGAATCTACGTGACGCCACGCCGCGACTAAAGCCCGGTGGCTTGCGGCGGCTGAATTCGGTCAATCCCGCAGCACCATCGATCCCGCATCACCCGAGCGAGCAGGCTACTTACTTGCCACATGGTGCATATATGTATATGCTGCCATATGCATGCATATTGACATCAGCCTAGAACCTCTCATAATGCACCTTGTTCGCCTCATAGCGGGTCCTCGGCTCCTTCTTCTCGGCCGGCCAGCCGATGGGTATCACGCACAGGACCCGTCGATTCGCTGGGATACCGAGGGCGGACCTTATGTGCTCCTCATACCTCGTGGTCGGGTAGATTCCCACCCAGAGCGCACCGAGCCCCATTGCCGAGGCCTGGAGCAGTATATTCTCTGTCGCCGCGCTGGTGTCGGCGATCCAGTGCTTGGAGCTTTCACTGCCGCACACCACAATAACCACGGGGGCTGAAGCGGCCATGCTGGACCAGGTATGAGTCTCCGCTATCTTCTTCCTCAGGGCGGCATCCCTCACTACTATAAAGTCCCACGGCCTTGCATCGTTTCCTGACGGTGCAGCCATCGCAGCCTCAAGCAGCATCTGAACGAGCTCGGGGCTCACATCCTGACTGGTGTAGGACCTTATACTCCTTCGCTTCTTAATCTGCTCGAACATGGTTTTGGCATCAGGCGCTATCTCCATCTTACTCTTATACCTCCTCGATATAATTCATTATAATTCATTTGTGGACTGCGTCTGCAAGCACCTCGAGGGGAGGGTGCCAACTATTCACCTCCTACCCTCTCATGATCATTAATGCTCATAAGGAGGCCTCTCCCGCCGCCCCGCCACTCCGTGAGCTGGATGTTCCACAAACATTCTGAAGCAAACATTCTGAAGCATAGCTCCGCATTATGGCTCCACATCTTAACTCCGCATTATAGAATCCATATTATAGAATTAGAAACTATCCCCGGAAATTCCTGCCGCTGAGATGAAATTCCCGGACTACCTATGAGGCAAAATTCTCGGATCACCTGAAGGATATTTCATTTCCGTATAGAAAATACCCTGGACAAACAAAATAGACCTTGTGAATCAGCCTGTAAACTGGGGTTAAAGGGCCTCGTAGAAGAGTTATTCAGTCGCGGAGACTGAATAACCGCAAGGCTTCATTATCACAAGGATTTACCACCGTAAGGGCAAGGGCTTCAAGGCCCCAATAACTCAATAACTCAATAAAAGGTAAGGGGGTTAATCTAGTTTGAACAAGGCACCATATAAGATCGCGGTCATACCAGGGGATGGAACCGGTCCCGAGGTTATAAGGGAGGGGCTGAAGGTCCTGACGGCCGCAAGTGGGAAGTACAATTTCAAGTTCGAGACGGTGACGTTCGATTTCGGAGGGGACCGATACCTCCGGACGGGGGAGACGCTGCCGGACAGCGCTGTAGAGGAGCTTAAAGGGTTCGACGCCATCTATCTGGGTGCAATCGGTCACCCCGATGTGAAGCCGGGCATACTCGAGCGCGGCATCCTCCTCAGGCTCCGCTTCGCTCTTGACCAGTATATAAACCTTCGACCAGTTAAGCTTTATCCTGGCGTTGACACCCCGCTCAAGGATAAGGTCCCCGAGGATATAGATTTCGTGGTTGTGCGTGAGAATACCGAAGGGCTTTACGCCGGGGCGGGCGGGGTGCTCAAGAAGGGCACACCTGACGAGGTCGCCACCCAGGAGTCCATCAATACCCGCAAGGGTGTAGAGCGATGCATCAGGTTTGCCTTCGAGTATTGCCGCAAACGCAATTGCAGGAAGACGCTCACCCTGTGTGGCAAGACCAACGTGCTCACATACGCCTTCGATCTGTGGGAGCGCACGTTCCACGAGGTGGGAGCGGAATACCCTGATATCAAGCGTGATTACGCGCATGTGGATGCAATATGCATGTGGATGGTTAAGAACCCCGAGTGGTTCGACGTTATCGTCACCGATAACATGTTTGGGGATATAATCACCGACCTCGGTGCAATGATCCAGGGGGGAATGGGCATAGCAGCGGGCGGGAATATAAACCCCGAGGGGGTCTCCATGTTTGAGCCTATCGGAGGGTCGGCGCCCAAGTACACCGGCAAGAACATGATAAACCCGCTTGCGGCCATCTGCGCAGGCGCCATGCTCATTGAAACCCTGGGTGAGACCGAGGCTGCCCAAAAGGTCGAGAATTCCGTGGCCACTGTGTGCAGCCGCTATCTCAAGAGCCTTGCGGCCGGCAAGATGGGCTATACAACGACCGAGGTTGGCGACCTTGTTGTGAACAACCTCCCATAAACTCCCATAAGCGGATCTTCCGGGATCACCAGGGAAGCCTCCCGGGATCACCGTGTAGTTGAAACTTGAGACCATTCCCTCAAAAACTCATGTATGTGAAAGGAGGAGAAGCCGCGATTCCTCTCGCCCCACAAGGGGCGCAGGACCCTGCGCGGCGGCATCATGGCCCGAGTCTCTATCGAAAAGGTCCAGTATCAGGGGTGGCCCAACTGTTACAGAGTGTCCGACGGTGAGGTCGAGCTTATCGCGACGACCGATGTTGGGCCTCGAATCATCAGGTTTGGATTTGTGGGCGAATCAAATGAGTTCTGTGAGTTCGAGGAACAGATGGGGAAAACCGGCGGCGACGAATGGCGGATTTACGGTGGGCACAGGCTCTGGCATAGCCCTGAAAGCAGAGCCCGGAGTTATTACCCCGATAACCGGCCAATCGAGGTGGATGAGATCGATGGCGGTATAAGGTTGCGCCAGTATACCGAGCCTAGCACCGGCATAGCCAAGGTGATGGAGATCCGCCTGAATTCGAACTCGAACGCGGGTATCGCAGGGGCGGTCGGCCCTGGCGACGATGGAGCGGTAGTAACAGTCAGGCACACCATGACCAATAACGGCGTCTGGCCGGTGAATCTCGCGCTCTGGGCCCTGAGCGTGATGGCTCCGGGAGGCGTCGCCGTGGCTCCCCAGACGACCAGGGCCCATCCGGAGGGGCTCCTGCCCAACAGGTGGCTGGCGCTCTGGCCCTATACCGACCTGACGGACAAGCGACTCACGCTGGGCAGGAGGTTCGTGCTCCTGCGGCAGGATACATCGGCCACAGGGCCATGTAAGTTTGGCCTCTCCGTCACGGATGGCTGGGCGGCCTACGCAAACAGGGGCCATCTATTCCTCAAGCGTTTTGACTACTTCGAGGGCGCTACATACCCCGATGGCGGTGCATCTGTCGAGGTCTATACAAATGAGCGCATGCTCGAGCTCGAGACTTTGAGCCCGCTCTTTGAGCTCGAGCCGGGTGATATGGCGGAACATACCGAGACATGGAGGCTTTACCGGAATGTGGGGCTTCCCGGGGATAATAGCGCTGTTACCGAAGATATCGTCGAGGAGAGAATCCTTCCCCTGGTTTCAGCGTCGGGTCGCAAAAGCAGGTGCTGTTGCTGTTAAGTCAGTGTGCATCGTCATGCTGTCATGCTGCGGAGTTCAGCATGTTTTCCCGGAGTATGCTGTAGGGCGCAGCACATTTTTCAAAGACGTGCTGCAGTTGGTAGCATCGTACCCCTCTGATGCTGCAAACTGCAGCATATTTTTCGAAGACATGCAGGAAGCAGCACATTTCTTGAAAATGTGCTGCAACCGGTAGCGTCGTAGCATCAGATAGCACCGGAGAGTACTAGATAGCATCAGAACCAGACAGTACCAGACCCCCCTCGATGCTGACCCGATCTCGATGCTGACCCGGTTAATACTCGATCCCCTTTCTCGCCCCTACACCCTCTTCATAGGGGTGCTTCACGGCCACCATTTCCGTTACAAGATCGGCGGCTTCGACCACCTCACTAGGCATATCCCGGCCGGTCAGCACCAGCTCCACATGATCCGGCTTCTTCTCGATTAGTCGCAGGAGTTCTGCCAGGGTTATCATGCCTTTATTTACCGCATGGCTCACTTCATCAAGGATCACGATGTCATAATCGCCGTTCAAGAAGTCATCCGTGGCCCTCTGGAGTGCCCTACGGGCGAGCTCTTTTTCAACGTCTCCGGGTTCATCTTTCAGGATGAACCTTCCTGTCCCAAACTGTGTTATAGTGACACGTGGCTCCAGAGGCTCAATACCTCTCACCTCGCCTGTAATCCCGCGCCCCTTTATAAACTGGATGATATCAACCTTGAGCCCCCACCCTGCTGCCCGCAGGGCCAGCCCTAGGGCTGCTGTCGTCTTCCCCTTGCCCGCTCCTGTATAGACCTGGATAAGGCCTCGTTCCAGGCGCTTTTCAGAAGCCCCCCTTCCCCTCCCCCCGATGTCAGCAGGTTCAGATTCCCCCTGTGGCCCGCTTGCAGCTGGCCCGGCTGGTCGCATCCTGGTAGGTTTCATGGCTGCTTTGCCCCTCCCTGCTCTTCCCTTTTATTTTTTAAATCATATCATCAAAGCTTGCGGGTTTCAACCCTCTTGGGGTCTGAGGGCCGGAGAGTCAGGGGCCTGAGTGCTGGAAACCGAGGACCGGGGGTTGGAGGCCAGATAGGGTCAATGGAAGGAATCGAGCCGGTGCTCAGAGAATAATATAATATTCATTCAATTTAAAACGGATAAAACGGATCGGGGCTTCAAGATTAATTGGCGCTGCGACCCGCCACGCCAGCACCCACCCGCAATTCCGCCGGGAGACCTCAGTGGTGGACCCTATAATCAGTCTTGATTTTGAATCAGTTTTGAATCGGTATTAAGTCAGTATTGAGCCAGTATTGAAGCAGCGTTGAAACACTATTGAGCCTGAAGCAGAGCCTATGCAGGGGAGTGAATTAATGACTATGCCCGGAGGCGCGGAAGGAAGACGCATCTTTGACAGCGAACGCGCAACATTCTTCGATACACTGGCGCACACATGGGATGAAAGGGTTCCACCCCGCTACGAGTGTTCTGTACGTAGGGTGATGAAGGCTGCCAGAATCGACCAGGACAGCGTCATCCTGGATGTCGGGACCGGGACCGGGCGCCTGATCCCATACGTACTGGACTGCGGGCCAAAGCAGGTCATCGCCTGCGACATCTCAGCGGAGATGCTTCGTTGCGTGCGCAGGAGATTCCAGCATAACGCGATGGTATCTACCCTCCTGGCAGACGCCCGCGACCTGCCCCTGGGCGATCGAAGCATAGATGTAATAATATGCCACGAAGTATATCCCCACTTCGCGGAGAAGACGGCAGCGGTAAGGGAGCTCTTCAGAGTGGCGCGCCCCGGCGGGAGGTTTATCATAAGCCACTTTGGCGGGCGGGACTTCGTAAACCGCGTTCACCTCGGAGTGAGTTACCCGCTGATAAGGAAGGATATTCTCCCACCGGTCAACGATGTGGCTGCGGTGCTTCGCATAGCGGGATTTACAGTAGAAGAGGCCCTGGACGAGGATGATCTCTACCTGATAGCGACTGTAAAGCCGATTTGATCTATGTGATCCGCGCCTTATGCCCGGCCTTATGCCCGGCTTTTTATTACTGTCAGCCTCACACCCATGACTTCAGCCGTGACTAAAGCCGACACTAATCAATCGGTTGCCCTGGCTCCGGCCGGGGTAAACTAAAAACACAGCCAGATGAAGAGCTAAAGGCAACAGGTTGAGCATAGAACGGGGGTTTACAGGACAGGTATGGTCAAAAGAAAGGTGAATGTGAATGATACGGACAGGGATACGACCAGGGACGGGGGTGAGAATAGGGACAGAGATAGGGCGACCCGGGCAGTTCAAGCCGCCATCGAGGCCGATGAGGGAATGCGTCCCTATGGGATCAAGGTGGAGGCCCGCGGTGATGACAAGGTGCGAATCTGGGGGGTCGTGGATACCCTCTCGGAAAAGAACCGGGCCGGGGATATAGCTCGAAGCATCCCGGGCATATCTGAGGTGGAGAATGACCTCGCGATCTCCACGGATGGAGAGATCAGCGACTCCGAGGTGGCTTTTGAAGCGCGGGAGGAGCTGGCCGCGGAGCCAGGGGTGGACCTGCGGGGTGTCGGAGTCCAATCTGGGGGTGGGACGGTTATCCTGAAGGGCGAGGTGGAAAGCGAGGGCGAGCGGGAGGCCGCTATGCGGGCAGTATCAAAGGCGCGCGGGGCGAGGATGGTTGTAAGCCAGTTAAAAGACAAAGGGACCGGGCCCAATAGGGGGAATAACGGGGCATAGACTCAGGTATTCGGTTTCGGTCTATCTGGCCGCGAGTCCATGTGCAGGGAGTCCCTGTATGCCCGGGAAGGAGATTTCAATCTGAGCGGAAGGATTTCAGCGCGATCCGTCGAATTATCTTGTCAAATCAAAAGTCAATATCCAAAATAGGTGCCGCGCAGCTGTGCTGTATTGGAGCACGCTTCATGGTCGTCCAGCGCCTGCGCGGAGAATAGGGAATCAGGTGCGAATCCTGAGCAGTCCCGCTACTGTAATCGGCGAGCAGCCTTGCTCGATGCCACGAAGCCACTGGGAGGAAATCCTGGGAAGGCGCAAGGCGGTGGTGATAAACCAGGGCCCAAACGGCCCAGCGATGACCCGGGAGCCAGGAGACCTGCCTATTTGGAGGCACACACCCTTCGCGAGAAAGGGGGGAGCTCACTGGACGATGGTAAAGTCCCAAGCTCGTAGAGATACCAGCCTGGGGCTTATTTTTATGCACGAACTTGCTTCTGAATATAAGTGATCAAAATCTACGAATCGAGATGTTGTAGGAGATCGAGATATATGAGATTATTGAGGAGGTTTTCTAAATGGAGGCAAGAAAGGATTTGAAAACCAGGGGCAATGATTTGCAGGGCTCCGTGGTGCTCAAGAAGATGATCAGGGTAGCCATATTCATTGCATTGAGCGCGATCGGGGGGTTCATCAAGATACCGAGCCCCACCGGCACCGTAGCTCTTGATTCTATGCCAGGCTACCTCGGCGCCCTCATTTGCGGTGGCAAGGAGGGCGCCATAATAGCCGCCCTAGGCCATATCTTCAGCGCAGCAACCGTCGGCTTCCCGATGACGCTCCCTCTTCATTTATTTGTGGCGATCCAGATGGCGGCATATGCCGCGGTCTTCGGCTACGTGGCAAAGCGCATCAATAGCATCGCAGCCGTGGTAATCGGCATACTCCTCAACGGAGTCATTGCGCCGGCGCTCTTCATCCCCCTACCGGGGTTTGGCACAGCATTTTTTGCTGGAATGCTCCTGCCCCTGATTCTTGGTTCCGCGATCAATGTCATCATAGCGGCCATACTATTCGGTGCGCTCAAGGGCGCCAGGGTGATAAGTTAGTCGAAATGCGATAAGCTGACCAACGCTAGCTGGTCGAGATAAGCTGGCTGAGATAACAGCACGGCAGACAACAAGTCGATGGGGCAGATAACAAGTCCTTGAGCGACCGGGCTCGGGTGGAGGGTCGCAGAGTTATGATAAAATCGGTTGAGAAGTGCAGGGATGTAACCATAATCAAGATGCGGGATGGGTCCACACTCGTGATCGCCTGCGATTCGCTCGGCGGGATCGGCCCAAAGGCGGGTGATGCTGTTAAGGTTCCGGGATATGTAGTGGGCCGCTTCACGGCCCGGGTCCCTCTGATGGAAGTCATGGCTACAGGGGCGACCCCGGTCCTCCTTGTGGATACGCTATCCGTGGAGATGGACCCCCTGGGCCTGGAGATTCTGCGCGGAATCCGTGATGAAGTGGCCGCGGCCGGCCTGGAAGGGGCGCTCGAGATTACGGGCAGCACGGAGGAGAACATCGCCACGGTCCAAACGGCGCTCGGGGTGACCGTAATTGGCTCCGCCCCAAACGCCGGAGAATTGAGGATCGGGACATCCAAGCCCCGCGATGTTGTTGTATGTATAGGCATGCCCAAGGTCGGCTGCGAGGTGAGATTGGGCGACCCGGAGCTGGCCGACCCCGGGCTCATCAGGCAGCTCTTGCAGCTTGACTACATCCATGACATCCTGCCGGTGGGGTCGCGGGGTATTGAGTATGAGGCAAATGTCATGGCCGGGACGGCGGGGCTTGGGTTTCGCCTTCTGGGTCGCCTTCTAGGTCGCGCCCCTGCCCCCGCTATGGGGCACCCCCAACCTATAGATTTGAAGAAGTCCGCAGGCCCGGCGACATGCCTGCTCGTATCCATGCCATGGGAACCATGCGAGAACGAACTATGCAGGAATCTCGCCCGCCTCCGGCAGGCTGTATCCAGGCCCGTAACCCCCCTTGGCTTTCTCATCGTGAGTGAGATGAAATCTCATCCCCGGGCATGAGGTTTTTACAGACTTCGGGCGATTGAACGCCCGCCTGCCCCGGGTTAAGATGGAATCAAAACAAACACCGGCATAAAAAGCATTGGTGTAAAGAGCGAGGAGGGGGATATTATGAAAACTCTTTTTCTCCTGGTCCTGGCCGCCATCATGGCAACGCTCCCGGGGTGTTCGGGGTCCCTGTCAGGCACGCCCCCATCCAGGGCGGGCACGGGGTCTGTAAAGGTGGCAATAGCCCTGCCGCAGCCAGCCTCATCAAGCCGGCAGGTGCTCGCATCAGAGGTGGAGGTCAGCCTCGTAAACGGGTCGACGGTGCTCACGCAAAGGAGCCCAATCGTAAATGGCGTGGCGGAAGCGTCATTCCCGCAGGTTACGGTGGGCGAGTGGACAGTGATGGTCGCGCTTAGGGACGAGGCTGGAGACGCTATTTACATGGGAACAGGCAGGGTAGCTGTATTTAAGGACCTGCAGGCTATGGCAAATATAGTGTTAAAGCCGGGCATGGGGAAACTCGATCTCTATATTGACATAAGTGGTATACCAAACCAGGAATCGATCATCAAGGCTAGGCTCTATAAGGATTCGACGAACCTGAGGAGCCAGGTGGATATACCGAGAGAGCCAGGCTCGACCGTAATACACGACCTGATCGAGAATATCGTCCCGAAGACTTATGATATGATGCTGAAGTTCTACCCCACCGAAGGTAATTTGCTATATGAGAGCCTGTGGATACCGGTAGAGATACGCCCCGGCAAAACCACCGTTGTACACTGGAATTTCCCGTCGGGCAGCGTGAATATAACGACGGCCCTGGATGCGGCCCCGCCCGCCCCAACCGGGCTCACGGCCGGGCGAACGCAGGATGGGGTGCAGCTCTCCTGGCAGGCCGTGGAGACGAGCGAGGGTGATCTCGCGGGCTATGTAATCTATAAAAAGGAACTGCCCGCCGGGCGCTATGAGATAACCGGAACGACAGGCGCAGAGACCGCGTTCCTGGACCCCGAGGTGGAGAGCGGGGCGAGCTATCAATATGCCGTTACCGCCCTTGATCTCGGGGGGAATGAAAGCCCCCGGAGCAATGAGGTCACAACAGGGAGTATATGAGCAAGTATATGAGCGTTAACCCCGGGCAACGCTGGGAGACCCCGGGGCAAGGTGGGGCTCCCTCCCACCTTGTCCGCGGGGTTATCGTCGCGCCCTGAGGCATTGGCCCTGAGGCGTTGCTGCCTAACTCTTAACCTCAACCCCGCCCATAAGCGTCCTGCAACGAATCCGGAGCCTCCGCCGCGAGCCCTCAGCGGCCCCGCCAGCATACCTGGCTATCCTGCTCGCGATTATGCCGCCGCCTTCCTCGCCGAAGAAATTCACGCCACCGAGGATGGCCGTCCCCTCGCACTCAACCTGGAGATCCGGCGGCACCTTAACGTCAACCCCGCCCATTATGGCCGTGAGATCCAGGACGGTCTCTTTCTCGGGAATGTCGGCCACAGTCAGGTCCAGGTCCACCCCTCCCATGATGGCGATGAAGCTACCATCCTGCAGCTTCCACTCCTTATTCTTGAACTCGACCCCGCTCATCACGGCCCAGTGAACGCCCCCGGAGCCCGCCGACGTCGTCGCCCTCAGGAGGCTCCACCCCACCAGGATCAAAATGACCGGCCACAGCACCCTCCAGACGATCGAGAGGTTTAACTGGTAGAGGCCTATATTCCGGCCCAAAATCACAAGGCCTATTATCAGGAGGATCCAGCCGGTGGGGTTGCTGCCCGAGGACCTCCCTCCACTGCGATCATCCTCTCCTCCCGACCAGGTGGATCCGCGGGTCAGGGCGTCTATGCCCCAGATTATCAAGAGAACGGGCCAATAAGTGGAAAATAACTCGCCCATATCTATGCTTGTGATCCCGAGGTTGTTCAAGAGCCAGATGACTCCCACTGCAACAATCAGAAGACCAAACAAAACCGAGCCCCTGCGAGACGAGCTCACATGAGACGCCTCCCTTCCCTTTCTATAATTTTCGCTATTTTGCTTATACCAATCTAACCCAAGAACCAGGTCAGACTAATCCAGGTCAAATTAATCTAAGAATCTATTCTCAGAGAGTCTATTCAAAGCGTATTGAGCCTTCGCTCACTCCCATCTCCAGAATTTGACCGCCAGGATCAAGGTCGCCACGGCCCAGCTACCCAGCACCAGGAGGTCGGTGGAGACGCTGAACGCGGGCGGGGCTCCAACCATGACCTGGCGCAAGAGGTCGCCGAGATACGTTAGGGGCATAGCGTTGATAACCGGTTTAAGGAAAGAGGGCATGATATCGATTGGAAAGAAGATGCCCGAGAGAAACATCATAGGGAACTGGACCACCTGGATTATCCCCTGGCCGCTCTCCTCAGTCCTCGCAAACGACACCAGCATGTACCCCATGCTCACGAAGGTTACAGCCCCGAGCAGCACAATCCCGAACACCGCGAGCCAGTTGCCAACTATATTCACGTCAAATGCAAAGTGCCCGATGACTATTATAGCACAGGTTTGAACCAATGCCATGATTATCCTGACAAGAACCTCCGCAGCCAGGAGGAGGCCTCGCGGGAGGGGCGTTGCCCCGAGGCTCTTGAGGATTTTCTGCTCCCTCAGGCTTACCGCTCTCAGAGAGCCGAAGAGGCCAAGCTGCATTATGGCCATTGCGAGGATGCCGGGGAGGAGATAGTCGATATCCTTGAGCCTGGCGTGCTGGACGGGTTCGGTAACAACATTAAATAACCTCGGCGCGCTGGTTATACCGCGCTCGATCTCATCCAGGACCTGGCGCACAACAGGAAGGAGAATGTGGCTCGCCAGCTGCTGGGTCTTGTCGTAATAGACGAGAATGTCCACATCCTCGCCACTGGTCGCCGCCCCTGCCAGCGCTGTGGCTGGCACATCCGGGATCTTGATTACCACGCTCCTGTTGCCCTTCTTCAATGCCCCCAACTCGTCTTCCTCCGTGCCGGTGTGAACCTTGAATGCAGGGACAGCCTTGAGTCCGGCGGTTATGGCCTGCGAGAGGGGACCGCCGGAATTAGAGACGATGCCGACATCATACGAAGGAGTGCCGCCACCAGAAAAGATCATGCCGAAAAGGAATATGAAGAGGACGGGAAACGCCAGGAACCAGAAAAGGCTCATCTTGTCCCGCACTATGTCCTTGGCGTTTGCCATAACAAGCTGCCAGAATGTTCTCATTCGCGTATCCTCCTGCCGGTAAGCTTCAAGAATACATCCTCCAGGGTTGCACGTCTCACCACAACATCGTCTATGGAAATGCCGCCGCCCCGGACGAGCTCCATGAGCGCCGCGATAGTGCGGGTAACATCCCTTGTATATAGTGTTGCCCTCTCCCCATCAAACTGCGCGCGGCTCACCCCGGGTAACGCTTCAAGTTTCCCACGGTCGTTTGATATGGAATTGGAGAACTCTACTGCCTGTTCCTGGAAGTGCTGGGAAATGAGTTGCGACGGCGAACCGAGCGCTATGACCTTCCCGTGATCCACCACCGCCACTGTATCGCAGAGCCTCTCCGCCTCATCCATGTAGTGCGTGGTGAGGAAAACCGTCTTCCCGCGGGCCTTCATGCTGCGTATTACGTCCCAGAGGCCCCGCCTCGCCTGCGGGTCGAGCCCGGTCGTAGGTTCATCGAGGAAAATCAGGTCCGCATCGTTTACCATGGCAAGAGCTACTGCAAGCCGCTGCGCCTGCCCGCCTGACAGGGATTTGACAATGGTCTTAGCCTTCGCCGTAAGACCGACCTGCTCAATGATTTCGTCCACCGGCAGGGGGTTTTGATAGAAACTCGCGAACAACCCCACAACTTCCCGCACCGTGAGCCTGGGATAAAGCCCGTGGGACTGCAGCTGGACCCCTATCCTCGACTTTATCTCCCTGCCCCGTCTGGCAGGATCATACCCGAGCACCGAGACATCGCCGGAGTCGCGACCCCTCAGGCCTATAAGTATTTCAACAGTCGTGGTCTTGCCGGCTCCATTCGGCCCGAGCATTCCGAAAATCTGGGCGGATTCGACTTCAAGGTCGAGGCCATCCACGGCCCTGACATTCCCGTATGACTTTCGCAAACCAGATACGACAATGGCATCCAAATTCCTCAATCCCTTCACAGGCCCGCACCCGGGCCCTTTATATATGCTTATATACAATTCTAATTATACATTATACCAACACCTCGTCGCAAAACTCTGTTTCCACCGTGTAAACAAAAGGTAAACATAATATGTCAGTCCAGTCATCCCGAGACAGGCGCGGCATGTTATCCCATGGCAAGCAACCAGACAATTGACGCGGGACTTGAGAATGGCTAGAATTCTTCTTGGGGGTATTGGAGGGCAACTGAGCCGAGAGCAAGGGATGGTGGAGCTGAGCTTCCGTGAACCTATTCTTCTGTGAACCTATGGGTGCTATGGGCGGCCCAAAGCGATAACACGCGGAGGCCTCAAAGGGTAAGAGGATTTGAATCGAATGCAATTGGATACATCACCAGAGCGTGAGGATAAAAAGGTCTCAGGACACGAGATAAAGGCGTCAAGATATCATCGATATCAAGAAAAGATATCAAGATATGAAGCGCCATATTATGCGAGAACTGAGCCGGAAGCTGTGCCGGTTGTTTTGACCATTGCCGGCTCTGATAGCGGCGGAGGAGCAGGGATCGAGGCGGATATCAAAACCTTCACGTCCCTAGGCGTGTTCGGCACCGTTGCCCTGACTGCCGTGACCGCGCAGAATACTGCTGGCGTGCCCGGGGTTTATGTTCTGGATCCCGGCTTTGTTGTGGCGCAGGTGGATGCAGTCGCTACCGACTTCACGCTAAGGGCGGCCAAGACGGGCATGCTGGCCAACAGCGCTATCATAGAGGCTGTGGCGGGCGCTGTAAAGCGGCACGCCATACCCAATCTGGTGGTCGACCCGGTGATGGCCAGCAAGAGCCGCGTGCCGCTGATGGAGAAAGAGGCAAGGAGGGCGCTTGTCAACCTTCTCCTGCCGTTGGCGGCTGTGGCTACCCCCAACATCCCCGAGGCTGAGGCGATCCTGGATATGAGCATCACCACCCCGGACGAGGCGAAGCTCGCCGCCCGGAGGCTGAGAGACCTTGGACCAGAGTGGGTCGTGGTGAAGGGGGGGCATCTGACGGCCCAACCCGGGTATGCTGTGGATATTGCCTTTAATGGCGAGGAATTCATCGAGTTATCCGCCAGGAGGTATGAGACTGTGAATACCCATGGCACGGGCTGCACGTTTTCCTCGGCCATAGCAGCCTACCTAGCCCTCGGCCTGGAGATGCAAGAGGCGCTATGCTCGGCCAAGGACTATATAACCTGGGCCATCGCCAACTCGTTATCCCTTGGTCACGGCTGCGGCCCAGTCAACCACTTCTATTTCCGGAGGCCCTAAGCAGGATGCAGCACATCCAGCCCGCCTGGAGGGAGGTGACCGGGGGCTTGATCCGGGATACCGAATAGCTTATAATAAAATAGTCTAACCATGGTTAGACTAATAGTGGGTAGATTAACTTGAGGTGATATAATGTTTTATGACCGCAGGAGAGAGCTTGATATTCTCGATAGACTCTACCAGTCCGAGAAAAGCGAGTGTTTCGTCCTATACGGCCGCCGTCGTGTCGGCAAAACTGAACTTATCAAGAACTTCATCCGGGGAAAGAAACACATTTACTTTATGGCGGACCTTCGCCTGGAACAGGACCTCCTAAGATCTTTCTCGGAACAGATCATTACCTCGGTCGGACAGTCTCAACTCGAAGGCGTAACCTTCCCCAGCTGGGATTCGGCATTTAGTTTTCTGGCACAGACAGCAAGGCAGGAAAGATATGTCGTAGTTCTCGACGAATTTCAATACCTCGCGATGGTAAACCCTGCATTCCCATCAATACTACAACGGCTCTGGGATGAAAAGCTGCAATTTACTAAGATTCTTCTGATTCTCTGCGGGTCCTATGTCAGCTTCATAGAAGAGCATGTTCTCGGGGCCAAAAGTCCGCTTTACGGGCGACGGACGGCTCAATTGCTACTTCAGCCAGTAGGTTTTCCGGATTTATCGGAGTTTTTCCCATCATACACTCCAACAACACTTGTTGAGGTATATGCCGTGCTCGGGGGTATGCCAGGTTATCTGCGACAGTTTGACCCCTCACGAGACCTCCAACAGAATATCCTGGACAATGTCCTTAGCAAGGAGGCATTTCTTTATAATGAAGTCAGATTCACACTGATGCAGGAGTTACGTGATGTCAGGGTTTACTTCTCCATTTTGAAAGCGATAGCCCATGGGAAGACGAAACTCAATGAAATCTACCTGGATTCTGGGTTGAGCGATAGAAATGTAATAAGCCGCTATATCGCCACGCTAGTCGGGCTTGGAGTAATAAGAAGGGAATTCCCTGTCACAGAAAAACACCCAGAGAAGAGTCGTAAAGGTATATACCGAATATCTGACTATTTTATAAGGTTCTGGTTCAGGTTTGTCCTACCCAATCTCAGCCTCCTGGAGGAGGGTTGCCCGGAACTGGTATTGCAACGAAAGATTATTCCTGAATTCGCCACTTTCGTCGGCCCTGTCTTTGAAGATGTCTGTAGAGAGGTGTTGATGAGGGCAAACATCCTGGGGAGGCTTCCCTTCGTATTCGATCGCATCGGCAGGTGGTGGGACTCCAGGGAGGAAGTTGATATCGTTGCTATAGGCCCTAATGTAGTTATCTTTGGCGAATGTAAGTGGAGGCAGAATGAGAGGGTGGGCACAGCTAATCTCGCCGAGCTCAAACGAAAGGCGGCGCACATCCGCCAGGCTTCCCATGGGAGTTGGTCAAAAGAGTATTATGTCCTTTTCTCACGCAATGGGTTCACGAGCGATCTAAGACATCAGGCGAAGGATGATAAGACAGTCCTACTATTTTCGCAGGATGAGCTATCTGATCTTGCGGCAGTCTCTTCATGAAGAAGGTTGGCCTTATTGTGTTTGCCGATGCCATTTGTCGAGTCGATATTGAATACTTGATACCAAATGTTAAATGGTGGAGGCGCCGGGAGTCGAACCCGGGTCCGAAGAGGCAGCTTAAGCGGCTTCTACGAGCGTAGCGTGGGATTTGGCTTTCGCCCCGGAGGCGCCCTCACGCCAGCTCCCCACGCGGGCTATCTCGATAGTCTTAGCCCATCCCTCCGAGAATTGGGACGAGAGCATCCTGGTTTATATGACGCCCGCACCGGTCTCCCAGGCCAAGCCCGGATTGGACGGCCGCTTTAATTAAGCAGCGTAAGCTAGATTATCGTTGGCACTTATCGTGCTTTCCACCGTTTAACGAGCTGGTGGAATCTCGGCTCGCTACCCCTCTCGCCACAGCTCCCCGTCGAAACCGTAACGCCCCCACAAAATCATACAAAAGCATAGGAACCGGGTTCAACCTTTGAGCCTCTCCTTCAAAGCCCGCTCAGCCTCGCGCCTCAAATCGCGCTTCGCTATATCCTCGCGGCGGTCATACAGCTTCTTGCCCTTTGCGAGGGCGACCTCCACCTTGGCGAGCCCGCGTTTGAGATACATCCTGAGAGGGATCAATGTATAACCACGCTCCTGAGTCTTGCCCAGGAGCCGCCTGATCTCATCCTTGTGGAGGAGCAGCTTCCTGACCCTCAAAGGCTCATGGTTGAACCTGTTCCCGTAATCATACGGGCTTATATGCATATTATACACCAAAACCTCGCCGTTTTCCACACGAGCGAAGCTGTCTTTCAGGTTGACCCTCCCCTGGCGCACGGACTGGATCTCCGTCCCGGTGAGCGCGATGCCCGCTTCGTATGTTTCATCAATAGCGTAATCATGATATGCCTTACGATTGGTTGCAACGACTTTTTCCTTCTCATCGGGCACCAGCCATCACCGCTCCCCGGCGGGGGCCCGCCGGACGCACTCTAGCATTCTCCAGTGCGCCCTAGAATGCGCTCTGGCGATCTTGCGACCCGTCCCGCGTTACCTCACCCGCCGCCTGCAGATTTATTATACCCACCCGGCCCTGAAGTGTCAACTCGTCGCAGCGCAGGACTGGCACAGGCTGGTCCTGGCAATGAACACTACGCAGGGCGCGGAGCCGGGGCCGGGCGGGTCTCACCTTTTCCGCGTCTATGTCATCTATAACCCGAGCTCGCCCGTTATCCCCCGCATAGCCTCGAGTCCGATGCCTATAAACTCCTCGAGATCGAGCCCAAGCTCTGAGCAAGACCGGATCTGGTCGCGATCTGCGCCGCGCGCGAAAGATGGCTCCTTGAACCGGTGCATTATGAATGGGACGTCGATCAACGCGAGCTTCTTTGAAGGATGGATGAGTGCGGCCGCGACAATCAGGCCTGTGAGTGGGTCGACGGCGTAGAGCGCCTTATCGAGCCTGCTCACCCTGGGCAGGCCATGATGTTCATTATGCACCTTCACTGCGTGAACTATATCGCCGTCGACTTTTAGCGATTCGAGCATCTCGGCGCCCACAAGGCTGTGTCGGGCGGGCGCGCCCGCAGTCTGCTCGTAATCGACATCATGGAGGAGCCCAGTCAGACCCCAGGTTGACTCGTCCTCGCCAAGTCTGGCGGCAAGAGCCTTCATTATAGCCTCGGTAGCGAGCATGTGCTTTATCAGGTTTTTGTTCTTGACGTATTTCCCAACTATGTCCAGCGCCTCAGAGCGTTCCACTTTAGGTACATACCTCCCATCTGACTGATTCTACCAAATCTTGACGCCCGGCTGGTGTGTGAAACGTAATGAAAGAGATTCTCCGCGCGCTCCCAAACTCCTTTCCCTCGAATCCGAAACCTGGAGACGAATATGCGCCGGTGACCATCGCCAAGTGTATACCTGCCATTAGCATCTGATGACATATTGTCTTGACAGACGCTCGGGCCCG
Organism: Bacillota bacterium; assembly: GCA_013178125.1. NCBI lineage: Bacteria > Bacillati > Bacillota > Bacillota bacterium. The sequence continues at coordinate 18,059 of JABLXJ010000012.1, forward strand.
TGCTAGAGTATATCATGGAAGGGCTTCCAAGTCTTTTATATTACTCTGCACATTGAGATTCATCTACCCTGAAAATAATCTTACAGAGGTCATTTTCATTCTCTGGTGGTGCCGCTTATGCGGCATGGGGGGTCTACCCCGAAAATAAATATTACCCCAGCTAAAGCCGTTTTCATTCTCTGATGGTGCCGCCTGGGCGTGGGCGGCATGTGGGTCTATCCACCAAGATTTGAAATTCACGATATTTCTTTCACAACGGGGGGATCCCCTTGGCAACCATATACGATATCGCAGATCGAGCCGGCGTTGGCGTCGGAACTGTATCAAGGGTGCTGAACAACAACCCACACGTCAAACCCGAGACCAGGGACAGGGTTATAAAGGCCATGGAGGAGCTCGGGTACTATCCCGCGGCGATGGCGCGGGGTCTGGCGCGACAAAGGAGCGACATAATCGGCGTGATCGTGCCGTTTTTCACGCGCCCCTTTTTCGTCGAAGTGCTCAGGGGCATCCAGGATGCGGCCCTGGAACACGGCAAAGACATTCTGCTATATAGTGTGTTACAGCGCGGCCAAAAAAATATATACTTCGAACGGATTCCCAGGGAAAGAAAGGTAGACGGCGCGGTAATCGTCACGCTTCGCATACATGACGAATACGTTGAAAATTTCACGCGGCGGGCAATGCCACTCGTGCTGGTCGATACGGAGAATGCCGCGGCCGACTCCCTGGTCGTCGACAACGTGCACGGTGCACAAACCGCGGTGCGGCATCTCTTAGGTCTAGGGCATCGTCGCATTGGCTTCGTAAATGGCCTCTTACGCTATCGGGCCAGCCAGGAGAGGCTGAAGGGCTACCAGGAGGGTCTCCACAGCGCGGCGATTACATATGACCCGGTCCTGGTGGTCGAGGCCGAATATGACCGCGAGTCCGGGCGCGCAGCGATGGCCAAGCTCTGGGAGCGGCTCTGGGAGCGGCGGTGGAGGCAACGCGCCGCGGGCCCCCCAACAGCCATCTTTGCGGCAAGCGATGTCCAGGCCATCGGGGTGATCGAATTCCTCCAAAGCAAAGGTGTCCGGGTCCCTCAGGACATGGCCGTGGTTGGCTACGACGATATCGAGCTCTCCAGATACCTTGGCATCACCACCGTACACCAGCCGATGTATGAGATGGGCCGGCGGGCGATGGATATACTCGTGAGCCGCCTGGATGAGCGCAGGAACCCAAGGTTCCTGCTGCCTTCCCTCTCGCCGGGGCGCCCAGCGCCGGAGCGGACCGTATTCACACCAGAGCTTGTGGTGCGCTATTCCTGCGGAAGCCGCCCTGCGCCAGATGGTGAACCCCGCCACATCCATCTGTTTTCAACGTCTGAGATGAATGGCCACTGAAATGAATAAAGAATATGGCAACCACCGACAAGAAAGGGTAAGAAAGGAGTAAGAGAGCAATGAAGCTCGGGTTTTTAACAGCATGTCTCCCCGGCGTGCCCCTGGAGGACCTGGTGAGGTGGGCGGCCAGCCATGGTTTCGAAGCCCTGGAGGTCGCCGCCTGGCCCATCGACAACGCGCGGGATTACGCGGGCAGCTCCGTCGACGTGGCCAACCTGCCCCCCGGGGGAGGCGAGAGGATTAAACGCCTCTTCGCAGAGAATAACCTCACCATCTCATCCCTAGCCTACTACGACAATAACCTCCACCGCGACCCCGAGGTGCGCGCGCGCTTCCATTCACACCTGAAACGGGTCATCGACGCCGCGAGCATGCTCGGTGTCGACCTGGTCGGCACGTTTGTCGGACGAGACATCGACCGGACTGTCGAGGAAAACCTCGAGGAGTATGAAAAGGTCTTCAGAGAACTCGTTTCCTACGCCGAGGGCAAGGGAGTCCGGCTCATGTTCGAGAATTGCCCCATGGAAGGCTGGCAGAAACCAGGCGTGCCTGGAAACCTCGCTTACTCGCCTGAGCTGTGGCGCGAGCTATTCCGCCTGATGCCCAGGGGCAGCGTCGGGTTGAATCTAGACCCGTCTCACCTGCACTGGCTCGGCATCGATTACCACGCCGTCATCCCCGAGTTTAGGGAATACATCTTTCACACCCATGCAAAGGATACTGAAATCCTGGAGGACGGCATGAACCAGTATGGCATCTACGGGCGGCAGCTTGGCCCCCACATCCACGGCGGGGGCTGGTGGCGCTATCGCATGCCCGGGCTCGGCGAGGTAGACTGGAGGGACTTCGTGGCTACGCTTGTGGAGAACGGGTTCGATGGAACACTGAGCATCGAGCATGAGGACCCCATCTACAGCGGGACGGAGGAGAAGGTAAAGAAGGGCCTTGTGCTTGCGCAGCGCCACCTGGCGCCCCTGATCATTTAGCACATCGGCCGGAGGTTACATACTAACTCGGACGAAAGGAGCCTTGGATGATTTATGGATAGGATTCGGGTCGGGGTCATCGGCACCAGCGGCATCGCCATGGGCGTGCACCTGCCGGCCTATGCCGAGCTCCCCGGCGTAGAGATCATCGCGGTATGCGACATCGATGAGAATAGCCTGCAGCGGGCGGCCCGCCAGTATAATGTGCCATACGCCTTCACGGATTATCGCGAAATGCTCGAGTTAAAGGACCTCGACGCGGTAACCGTGGCGACGCCCAATTACCTCCACGCCCCCATAACCATCGCGGCCTTGAATGCCGGCAAACACGTCCTGTGCGAGAAGCCCCTGGCCACAAACGCCACTGAGGCCCAGGCAATGGCGGACGCTGCCGAGCAGGCCAACAGGATCCTCATGGTGGGGGTCAACAACCGTTTCAGGGATGAAAGCCTCAAACTCAAGCGAGTGATCGATTCGGGAGGGCTCGGGCGCATCTATGCGGGGCGAACCGGCTGGGTCAGGCGGAGGGGCGTCCCATACTGGGGAGCATGGTTCATGGAGAAGGCCAAAGCTGGAGGCGGCCCCCTTATCGACTTGGGCGTCCACATGCTCGACCTCGCATGGTGGCTCATGGGCAAACCGGAGCCTGTATCAGTCGTAGGGGCTACATATCATGAGATCGAGAACTACCACATCGTCGAGTGGGATACGGGAGACCCCGTGCTATCGGGGACGTCAGCCGCCCGGGCGCAGGAGCGAAAGACATACGATGTGGAGGATGCCGCCTTTGCCTTTATACGGTTTTCTAACAACGCAACCCTCTCACTGGCCGTGACATGGGCCTTGAATACGAACAAGGAACACTATTATTGTGACCTCTATGGCAACAAGGCCGGCGCGAGCCTGTGGCCCCTGACCGTCTATGGCGAGCAGGATGGGGCCCTGACTGATACGCACATAAGGGTGGATGAGAAGGTGAAATCCCACAAAGCTGAGGTCGCGCATTTCATCGACTGCATAAGGCACGGCAGGATGCCGATATGCCCCGCATCCGATGGCGTCGCTGTGATGCGCATGTTGGATGCCCTTTATGAATCGGCGGCGACCGGCCGTGAGGTCCGACTAAAGGATGTCATGTAAGTGTAAATCCCGAAGGTTATCGCCACTTTTCCAGGGGTCGCCGGTGTTTGCGTGACGGGGCCTTTGAAATTTGGCAATGCCCTCGCGCCAAATTTCAACGGAGGCGCGCCGCAAGCGCGCCGTCCCCGGAGCGCAACACCGGCAACCCCTGGAGAGTGTGATGGTAAACCGGGTCACCTACGCAAACAACCCGATGAGCCAATTATGCAGGCTGATGATGAGCGGCGCGAGGACCAGCGATACGACCGTCATGAGCTTCAAGAGGATGTTCATGGCCGGGCCCGCTGTATCCTTGAAAGGATCGCCCACCGTATCGCCAATGACGGCTGCCGCATGCACCGGGGTCCCTTTGCCGCCGAGGTTGCCCGCCTCAATGAACTTCTTCGCATTATCCCATGCCCCACCGGCGTTGGCCATTTGCAACGCAAGCGGCACGCCCGTGGCGAGGGCACCCGCGAGGAGACCACCGAGAGCCTCCTTACCAAGGATCGCGCCTGTAGCGACGGGGATGATCACGGCCAGCAGGCCAGGCACCACCATTTCCTTGAGGGCACCGCGCGTGGTTATGTCCACGCACGTCGCATATTCAGCCCTGGCCTTGCCCTCCATCAAGCCCTTGATCTCCCTGAATTGCCGCCTGACCTCCTCAACAACGCTGAACGCCGCGCGCCCGACGGCCTCCATGGCGCCTGCAGCAAAGACGTAGGGCACCATGGCGCCTATGAAGAGCCCCGCGACAACCCTGGCGTCAAGCAAGTCCATAACGGAGAGCCTAGTGGCCTGAACGTAGGCAAAGAAGAGTGCGAGAGCTGTCAACGCGGCCGAGCCAATGGCAAAGCCCTTGGCGATTGCAGCGGTCGTATTGCCCGCAGCGTCGAGGGAATCCGTGATCTTCCGGACATTCGCCGGGAGATGCGCCATCTCGGCGATGCCGCCGGCGTTATCCGAGATCGGACCATAAGCGTCGACAGATACCGTCATGCCAGCGATGGCAAGCATCCCTATGGCAGATATGGCGATGCCGTAGAACCCGGCGAGATAGAAGGCCACGATGATCGATACCGCGATGAGGAGGAGCGGGATAACCACGCTCCGCATACTGAGCGCCATGCCGCTGATAATGTTCGTTGCGGCGCCCGTCTTGCACGTGGTTGCAAGGGCCTCGACCCGCCTTCCCGACGTGTAGAGCTCGGCGATGAGGCCTGTCACCACACCGGAGATGAGGCCCGCCACAGTAGCGTAGAATACATTCAGGTTTCCATAGTAGTATTTGCTGAGAAAGAATCCGCCGACCATCATGAAGATCGCGCTGAAGTAGGTTCCCATCCTGAGCGCTCCACCCGCATCGCCCTTATCGCCGCTCCTGACGAAGAAGGTCCCGAGGAGCGACGCGATAACGCCGATGCCCGCAAGCAGGAGGGCGAATAGTATGCCCTTGATCTTGGCCTCAGGAGTCGTAAACACTGCGGCTGCTATGACCATCGCCGACACGATAGACCCGACGTACGACTCATACAGGTCCGCGCCCATGCCTGCCACGTCCCCGACGTTATCGCCGACGAGGTCCGCGATAACTGCGGGGTTCCTCGGGTCATCCTCGGGGATGTTGGACTCGACCTTGCCGACCAGGTCGGCGCCGACATCTGCTGCCTTGGTGTAGATACCACCGCCGACCCTTGCAAATAGGGCCACGAAGCTGGCGCCCATGCTGAAGCCTGCGATGATACCCGTTGCTTTAACAGGGTCTGACATGTTCGAAAAGATGATATAAAGGAGGGAAAGGGCGAAGAGCCCTATGCTTACCACCGTCATGCCCATTACAGCCCCACCCGGGAAGGCCACGGCCAGCGCCTGACCGAAGCCCTTTGTGGCTGCCTGTGCCGTGCGCGTATTGGCCCGCGTGGATATCTGCATGCCGACAAAGCCCGCTGAGATCGAACAAACAGCACCGACTATAAATGCGATAGCTGTATAGATGCTAATACCGGCGGCAAGAATAATAGCAACTATGATGAGAATAATAGATATAACGCTGTACTCGCGCCTCAGGAAGGCCATGGCCCCCTCGTGGATCGCCTCGGAGATCTCCACCATCTTGGGATTTCCAGGTTCTTTCTTCAGCACACTGCTTGCAAGGTATACAACAAATAGCAGGCCGACCACGCCTGCAATCATTGACCACAAGACAGGTGACATACTCCCACTCCCCACTTTTTATATTCTGCGTCTTATTCTATATTCTGGATATATTTTTTCTATAGATCTTTACCCGCGTTACTGCGTAACTAACCCAGGCTAACCACGCTCAGCATTATAGACGACAAGAGGAAGAAGATCGCAGCCACAGTTGTGACCTTGCTGAGCAGGTCGTCCCATCCTTTATTCTTCGCAAAGAACAGCTGGGCCCCGCCGCCTATGGACCCCAGTCCCTCGCCCTTGCTCGACTGGAGGACAACCGCGACGATAAGAACGATTGACACCAGGAATTGGAAGACTATGAGCGCCGTCCTCACTGGCACACCTCCCCCCGGATGCTAGATGTAACTCCATCAAACCTATTCTGTTCCCGAACCTAGCGAACCTGGGCTTTGAACCCCTGCTATTCCGGCCAGTCCAGGTCAACCAAGGTTGATTTTATCACATCCGCCAGGGTCCCGCAAGTATCTTCGAAGCTGTAGAAGCTGTACAGACCGCGTCCCTGGCTCCATCCATGGAGCACCCATAAAGCATCGATAAAGAGTCCCGCCTTGATGAAGCCAGGGGCCTTCGGGACTTCCGCCTATCCCCTCAAGCTGCGGAAAGCCTTCTTGCCTGCATACTGGGCCACGTCTCCCAGCGAATCCTCGATCCTGAGGAGCTCGTTATACTTTGCAACGCGGTCGGTTCTCGACGGCGCGCCGGTCTTGATCTGGCCCGCATTGGTAGCCACCACGATGTGGGTTATCGTCGTATCCTCGGTCTCGCCGGACCTGTGGGATACAACGGCGGTGTACCCCGCCCGTTTGGCCATCTCCATGGCCTCGAGGGTCTCCGTGAGCGTGCCGATCTGGTTCACCTTGATGAGAACCGAGTTGGTAACACCCATCTCGATGCCCTTAGCTATACGCTCAGTGTTGGTAACAAAGAGGTCGTCCCCGACGAGCTGCACCCGCTTCCCGATGCGGTCAGTTAGCTTCTTCCAGCCGTCCCATTCGTCCTCGGCAAGGGCGTCCTCTATGGATATGATGGGGTACTTCTCAACGAGGCCCTCATAGAAGTCCACCATCTCATCGACCGTCCTGCTGACACCCTCGCCCGCGAACTCGTACTTGCCATCCTTGAGGAACTCGCTGCTGGCAGGGTCGAGGGCGATGAATATATCCTCCCCCGGCCTGTACCCCGCCTTCTCGATCGCCTCGATAATCACGGCTATAGCATCCTCATTCGACTTCAGGTCGGGCGCGATCCCGCCTTCATCGCCCACCGCCGTGCTCATGCCGCGCTTCTTGACAACACTCCTGAGGGTATGAAATACCTCGGCGCCCATCCGCAGGGCCTCAGCGAAGGAATCCGCCCCCGCTGGGACGATCATGAACTCCTGGATGTCGACGTTATTGTCCGCGTGCTTCCCGCCATTCAGGATGTTCATCATAGGAACTGGGAGGACCCTGGCATTCGTGCCACCGATGTAGCGATACAGCGGGAGCCCCAGGGATTCGGCCGCCGCCTTTGCACACGCGAGGGAGACCCCCAGGATGGCATTGGCCCCGAGCTTTCCCTTGTTGGGCGTGCCGTCGAGTTCGATCATCATGCGGTCGATCAGGACCTGGTCGGTGGCGTCCATGCCGACGAGCTCGCCGGCTATCGTCTCGTTCACGTTCTCAACGGCCTTGAGCACGCCCTTCCCGAGGTACCTCTTCCCATCCTTATCGCGAAGCTCTACAGCTTCATAGGCACCGGTCGACGCGCCAGACGGGACAGCCGCCCGTCCCACGCTGCCATCGGCCAGGGTGACCTCCACCTCAACAGTTGGGTTCCCCCGGGAATCAAGGATCTCCCGGGCGTAAATATCCTCAATAATCGTCATATATGCGCATCTCTCCTTTCAATCAATGCCTCACTTGGCCCTGTCAATGCTCACCTTAACCCCATTAAATAACACTCACTTGACCCCGCCTGCCGCGCTCTGGCAGATCTTGTAGAAAGTCTCGGCGTCCAGGCTCGCACCGCCCACAAGGGCGCCGTCGATATCGGGCTGCTCGAGGAACTCCGAAGTATTCTGAGGCTTGACGCTCCCGCCATACTGTATCCGTATCTCCTGGGCGATGCGCTCATTGAAGACCTCTGCCAGCGTCTGGCGGATCAACCTCGCTACCTTGTTGGCGTCCTCGCCCGTAGCGGCCCGGCCCGTGCCGATCGCCCAGATTGGCTCGTAGGCGACCACGATGTCCGCCGCGCCTGTCGTCTTAATGCCATCCATGGCCCCGAGGACCTGGCGCCGGATGAGCTCCTCGGTCTTGCCGGCCTCTCGCTCCTCTATACTCTCCCCGACGCACACGATCGGCATGAGGCCGTTCGCCATAGCCGATTTGATCTTCCTGTTCACGTCTTTATCGGTCTCTCCAAAATATTTGCGCCTCTCCGAATGCCCTATGATCACATAAGAGCATCCCAGGCTCTTCAACATGGTCGGTGAGACCTCGCCGGTGAAGGCCCCCTCCTCCTCCCAGAAGAGGTTCTGGGCCCCGAGCTCGATGTTGCTTCCCCTGAGGACCTCCTTCACAGGGTATAGCGCTGTAAATGGTGGACACACGAGGATATCTATATCACGCATCTCTGCGACGAGCCTCTTTAACTCCTCGACGAGCGCCAGAGCCTCGGGAACAGTCTTATACATTTTCCAGTTTCCGGCTATTATTCGCCTTCGCGCCACCGCATGGCACCCCCTGTTAATATACTTACTTATCCTTCAAAATCGCCACGCCAGGAAGCTCCCTGCCCTCGAGGAACTCCAGCGAGGCCCCGCCGCCCGTGGAAACATGGGTCATCTTGTCAGCGAAGCCCATCTGCTCGATGGCTGCAGCCGAATCGCCGCCGCCCACTATCGTGGTGGCCCCGGATTCCGCGAGGGCGGCCGCTATCTCCCGCGTGCCTTTGGCAAACCGCTCCATCTCGAATACGCCCATCGGGCCGTTCCAGACCACGGTGCGCGCCCCCTTGATGGCGCCCTTGAATAACTCAAGGGTCCTCGGCCCTATATCAACACCTTGCCAGTCAGGGGGAATCTCATCCACGGATACGATCCTGGCCCCGGCGTCCGGAGCGAAGCGGTCCGCCACAACCACGTCAACCGGCAGGAGAAATGTCACGCCCTTCGCCTTGGCTTTATCTATAAGCCCCAGGGCGAGTTCGAGCTTATCCGCCTCAAGCAGAGATTGGCCGATCTCCTTGCCCTGAGCCTTAAGGAATGTATAGGCCATGCCCCCTCCAACGATCAGCGTATCGACCTTGGTCAGGAGGTTCTCGATCACGCCTATCTTGTCCGAGACCTTCGCGCCGCCGAGTATAGCCACGAAAGGCCGGTCGGGGTTTGCCAGGGCCTTGCCCATTACCTCGATCTCCTTTTGCATGAGGAACCCTGCGACAGCCGGCAGGAACCTGGCGACGCCCGCAGTGGAAGCGTGAGCCCTGTGCGCCGTGCCAAAGGCGTCATTCACGAAAACGTCAGCCAGCTCGGCCAGGGACTTCGCAAACCCCTCGTCGTTCGCCTCTTCCTGCTTATAGAACCTCACGTTCTCGAGCAGAACCACATCGCCGGGCTTCATCTTTGAGAGCGCGGCCTTTGGCAGCTCGCCTATGCAATCATCCACCTTTGTTACAGGCTTCCCGAGGAGCTGGGAGAGCCTCTCTGCTACAGGATCCATGCGAAACTCGTCGACCGGCTTGCCCTTTGGCCGGCCGAGGTGGGAAACGAGGATCACCTTGGCGCCCTGGTCGATAAGGTATCTTATCGTCGGCAGGGTTGCGGCGATCCGCCTGTCGTCAGTGATCTCACGTTTTTCATTCATCGGGACGTTGAAATCAACCCTCACCAGGACGCGCTTGCCTGCAAGATCCACGTCCTTTATGGTCGCCTTAGCCATCGTTGTCCCTCCCCTTCATTCTCGAAGCTTGGCTTTTGCTTTCCATGCCAATAAGCCGGGCGGGGCGCTAGTGGGGGACAGGGGCCCACCCGGCTCGGAGATGATATCGCATTACAACCCCTTGCTGGCTATATAGACAACGAGGTCGACAACGCGGTTAGAGTAGCCCCACTCGTTGTCATACCAAGAGATGACCTTCACGAGGTTGCCCTCGATGACCATCGTTGAAAGTGCGTCGACAATCGAGGATCGCGGGTCATCATTGAAGTCCTTGGAGACGAGAGGCTCCTCCGTGTAGCCGAGAATGCCCTTGAGCTCTCCCTCGGCCGCCGCCTTCAAGGCCGCGTTGACCTCCTCGACACTGGTGGACTTCTCGGTCTCAGCGACCAGGTCTACAACGGATACGTTGGGGGTTGGCACGCGCATAGCAAACCCGTTCAATTTGCCCTTCAGCTCGGGGAGAACCAGGCCGACAGCCTTCGCTGCGCCAGTGGTGGTGGGGATGATGGACATTGCGCCGGCGCGGGCCCGCCTGAGATCCTTGTGGACCAGGTCCAGGATCCTCTGGTCATTGGTGTAGGAGTGAACCGTCGTCATCAGGCCCTTCTTGATAACGAACTTCTCGTGGAGGACCTTTGCCACAGGCGCGAGGCAGTTCGTGGTGCACGAGGCGTTCGAAACCACATGGTGTTTTGCCGGGTCGTAGGTCTTCTCATTTACGCCCATGACGAATGTGGCGTCCTCGTTCTTAGCGGGCGCAGTTATAACGACCTTCTTGGCGCCGGCCTTAAGGTGAGCGGCAGCCTTTGTAGCATCTGTGAATATGCCCGTCGACTCGATGACGATATCGACGCCCAGGTCCTTCCATGGCAGGCTGGCGGGATCCTTTTCGGCCAGTATCTTTACGCTCTTCCCGTTGACAACGATGGAATCATCTTGGGCCTCAACCTGCGCATCAAGCGTACCGTGAACCGAGTCGTATTTGAGAAGGTGCGCATTGGTCCTGGCATCCGCCAGGTCGTTTGCAGCCACTATGTCGATATTTGGATTTTTCATGGCCGCCCGGAATACTATCCTTCCTATCCTCCCGAAACCGTTAATTCCAACTCTTACAGACATTCCTATCTCCTCCCTTTAATCTCCGCATGAACTCCCCATGTTGGCTACCGGTATATCCGGTATATAATGCATCATCGGGTCTAAGCCCCGTTGGGGACGCTTACCTGAGACTGCGACCGTCTCAGGATTTCCAGGACCATCCTGGCCGTTCCCTCGTCGCAGATGAGGCCCTCCCGCGGCCGGTTGGCCATAACAGCGATAATGGCCTCCGCCTTACTCGCGCCGGCCGCCACGGCGATAACCTCCTTGCCGGCCATATCCTCCGGCCTCAAGCCCATACTCGGCGTGAGATGGACAATCTCACCAAATCTGTTGAAGTAGTAGCCAAAGGTCTCACCCACTGCGCGGCCGGACCGCAGGGTCTTCAGCTCCTCCTTGCTAAGGTTGCGCCGCCGCACCATTTCCTCGATTGTCCCGACGCCGTGCATCACGATCCGCGCCTTCTTGATCATATCCAGGATCTCGCGGATCCGCGGGTCGTCGGAGATCATGGACAGCGTCTCGGCGGGCAGGTCATCGGGGACGTTCAGGAGCCGGTAGACGCCTCCCATCCGCTTCGCCATGGTGGCTGCGATGGTATCCGCCTGTTTCTCCACATCCTCCCCGAGCCCGCCGCGAGCCGGCACGATCGTCACATCATGCCTGGGCCAGGGCGCAGGCACTGCTTCGGCAACTGCAGCCATGGTCGTGCCGCCCCCGACCGCTATGATATCGCCGTCGCGCACAATATCCCGGAGGAGCCTGGCAGCGGCCCTGCCAACCTCCTTTTTTACCGTGGAGTCCTCATCTGCATCACCTGGCACGACAACCACCTTCGCCAGCCCGAGCGCCCGAGCCAGCTCGTCCTCAAGGTGGGCAAACCCGCGCAGCAACCTGACATAATCGCCAAGCTTCCAGAGAATATCCTCCCCTTCCCTGGTCACCTTCACTCCTGTAACATCCACCGCCAGCAGGCCCCGGTCCTTAAGGAAATCAATCTCGTTGCGTATCGTGCGCTCGGGGGCTCGCAAGCGACTAGCAAGCACCCGCCTGCCGACGGGCTGAGAGAAGTAAACGTGGCGCAAGATCGCATATCGCCGTTCAATTACCTCTCCGAGCTCAGGAGCGATCTTTTGCTGCAGGGCGATAATATTCTCCACGAGCAAAGCCTCCAAATACTCACGGGGCATAGCCTCCACATGCTCACGATGAGCTGGTAACGGCTGGATATTGGGACGCCTAACGTCCCAGAACCCCTACCTCCGTCCCGCTATGCGCACAAAATATTCTTCTATCGTCGCCCATAGTGTATTCTCCGAAGCGCCAAAAAATCCTCCCCCGAAGTTAAAAAATATATTTCGTAATCACCCTACTATCTACTACTACGTTGGCCTGGTGACTCAGTAACGCCGCCGTTTAGATGATGCAGGGATCATCAGCTCTTCCCGGTATTTCGCGACAGTGCGCCTCGAGATGATCACACCACGCTCCTTGAGCAAGCCCGTAATTGCCTGGTCGCTCAAGGGCTTTCTCGAGTCTTCATTCTTGATGAGCTCTGTGATGAAGTGCTTCACGCTTTCCGAAGAGGTCTCGCTGCCGCCGCTGGTCGAGACGCCACTTGAGAAGAAGAAGCGAAACTCAAACGTTCCTCGCGGGGTCTGGACATACTTGCCGGCGGTCGCGCGGCTGACCGTCGACTCGTGCACCCCGATAGCCCCTGCGACATCCCTTAACGTCAAAGGCTTCAGGTAATTCACGCCTTTATCAAGAAAATCCCGCTGGAACCGGACAATGCATTCACTGATCCTGTAAAGCGTAAACCTGCGCTGTTCTATGCTCTTGATAAGCCATAACGCTGCATTTAACTTGGATTTGAGGAAATTGAGCGCCGGTGCCTCGATGTTCTCTGCGTCGCGCAACATGCGCCGGTACTCGGGGTTTATCCGGAGACGCGGGACACTCGCATCGTTAACAATTATTGCATAGTTGATCTCTCCGCTTCTCCCGTTCTTCCCGGTCCTCTCTATGATGACATCCGGTGTTATGTAACCAACGTCATCGCTCGGTCTCCAGAACTGGCGGCCGGGCTTCGGGTCGAGCGTCTTTATTATATCGCACAGCCGCTGGACATCCTCAACGCTCATGCCGAGGGCACTGGCGATCCTGGGGAGCTTGCCGCCGGCAACATCCTCGAGATGGTTCCCGATTATCACCTTCGCAAGCTCGCGATCTGCCGGCGGGATATCAATGGAATCCAGTTGAATCGTAAGGCACTCTGCGAGGGTCCGGGAGCCAACCCCGGGGGGCTCAAATGTCTGGACCAGCTTGAGGACCTCCTCTGCATCCTCGATGCTGCACCCGGCTATGGAGGCAACCTCACTTAGGGGTGCGCGCAGGTACCCATCCTCATCCAGGCACCCGATAAGAACCTCCCCGATTTCCACATCCCTCCGGCACAGGGAATTCAGCCGGAGTTGAAAGAGCAGCGCATCGCGCAGGGATTGTTCCGTCCTGAGCCAGGATTCATATGATACCGTTTCAGGGCTATCGTGGGAGGAGCCCTCCGAGCGAGGGGCGTAACCAAGGTCGCTGCTATCCTCGAAGTAGTCCCGCCATTCGAGGTCTGGCCCCCTCTCCTCAGAGTCTCTACGCTCCTTGTCCCTGCGTTCTTCCTCAGGCGCAGCCTCAAGCAACCTGCCAGGACCAGCATCCCCGTCGCCGTCATCATCGCTGTCGCCATCGCCATCGCCGTCGCACAGCTCGAGCAGTGGATTATCACAGAGCTGCCCCTCAATATACTCCTGCAGCTCTAAAATGGGCAACTGCAACACGGTGATTGCCTGCCTGAGTTCAGGCGTCACGATGAGTTTCTGAACTTGCCGCATGCTCAGATCATATCCAATTTGCATATCCGGATAACTCCCCGCATGCTTTCGTTAATGCTTGTAATGCTCTGCTGCAACCGTCTCCGTCTCCACTCTATGTTTCCAGTCTATTATATTCTACCTGGGACCACTATTTCCTTTTCCTCTTCCTCTCACTGGGCTCACCGCTACCACCCTGGCCTCACCGACGCGTTGCGCGAGCTTCATTATCCTCCGCATCCGGTGATTCACAGCCGACTTGCTTGCCGGGGGCTTGAGCAGCCTCCCTAGCTCCTCGAGGGTCAAATCGGGGTTTGACCTCCGCACATCAGCAATGTCCCTGAGTGCCTGGGGCAAGTTCAATATCCCGATGGTCCGGTCGATCAAGTCGATCGCCCTCACCTGCTTCATTGCCGTCTTCGCCGTCCTCGCCAGGTTGGCAGTCTCAAAGTTTACAATGCGATTAACCCTGTTGCGCAGGCCCTTCACTATCCTGAGATTTTCGAGGTGAAGCAGGGCCATGTTTGCGCCCATCACGCGAAGCGCCTGCGCCACCGCCTCCCCATCCCTGGAATAAACCACATATTTGCCTTTATGTCTAGTAACCCCGGCGTCGATCGAAAAGGAAGAGAGCAGCCGGCGGGTGTCTTCCGCGAGGCCTGGAGTATCTACAGTCAGCTCCAGGGCATATGCCTTTTCAGGATCAGAAATGTACCCGCACATGAGAAACAAGGCCCTCAAGTAAGCCCGGGAGCAACAGTCCGAGCCCAGGATAGGCGAGGGCACCCCGTCCACCCTCCGGCCATCACGGGTAATCAATCCACTCTCGACCGCGGCACCTCGGGCCGCGCTATTAAGGGTGATCCTGAGGGTGTAAATGGTATCCCTCTTAGGCCTCGGCCATCTCTGGACGATCACCTCCGAGCTGGCGCCCAGCACCTTCTTTATCGTTGCGAAAACCCTCCGAGCTATAGCCGCATCCCGGATCGATAGCTTCAGGATGGGCTCCCCCTCCCCGGTCGTCGGGACCATGTCCGCCCCGGCCGCGATAAAGGCCATCAACTCTGCGAGCTGGCAGCATTCCTTCGTGTTTGCTACCCGCGCAAGTTCGCTCGTGGTCTGGAGGAAGAAAACCATGTGCCTGTCTCGCCTCACTCTCATCCTACACTGTTATTTTAGCATACTTCCCCCCAAACGCATAATGGTCCTGTAATCCCCTATACCCTCTCGGTGGCATCGCCAGGCTCTGGTTAACCTGGCATTCCATAGCATAGCCGTCCTAATCGAAGCATAGCGGTATATTCCAGAGCAGGACAACTACCGCCTGAAGCCTTTCATCGCTGGCAGGAGATATCCCCTCTATGCCAACCCTCCGCGTCCCTGACAAAAATAGCGGCCTCGGCTATAATGAATGCCAGCCATAACAGGTCAATAGCGAGAATGGGCCGCCTTTTCCCCTTGACCAGCGTGCCTATCAAGGCATCGCCCAGGCCAGGGACTCCGGATCCCCATATTTCTACATTTTGGAATCTGGAGCCCTACCTGAGATAGAACCAAGGAAGGAGCGTTGGTAGTATGTTTCGATCCAGAGGAACGGCCCACACTGCCATCATGTTAGTTATAATCCTAATATCCGCTCTGGCAATTGTCGCGGAGCCAATCGCACCGGGTCAGAAGGCATACGCTGCCCTGAGCACCAGCCAGCCCTGGGGCGGCGACCGGAACAGCGGCTGGGCCTACCTGTGGCTGATAGCCCAGTTGATCCACGCCGAGGCCACCAACGAACCCTACGCCGGCAAGGTCGCCGTGGGGGCTGTGGTTCTCAACAGGGTTGCCAGCCCCAAGTTCCCCAACACAGTGCCCGGTGTGATATATGAACCGTATGCATTCACCCCCGTATATGACGGCCGCATAAACCTCCCTCCTGACAGCGAATCAATCCGCGCAGCGCAGGATGCCCTATCGGGCTGGGACCCATCCTACGGGGCACTTTATTTCTACAATCCTGCGAAGTCCACATCCTGGTGGGTATTCACCAGGACCATTACAACAAGAATAGGGAACCACATCTTCGCCAGGTGAGTTGGATCGCCTGCGCTAGATGAAGAGGGGGAAAGGCGAGTCAACGGGGTCGCAGTAATGCGACCCTCTTCTATTTACCCCGCTACCCCACTATGACTTATACCTTAGCACTTTACACCTTCACCCTTGCGCCTTCATAACTTCATAACACCTTTGCACCTTCATGCCTCTCCTGTCATATCCCACGGCGAGGCCCGAATACATTTTAGATAACGGGTGCAAAAGGCTGGCGGCGGGTGGGGATAAACAGGCAGGCCGGCACCCGGCGCGTAGACCAGTATCCAGCGGAGGTTATCGACACATGGTCAACCTGGTATGGTTCCTACTCATCGCAGCCGGTGTTATCACCGGGGCCCTATCGGGCAGGAACGAGGCCGTTACCCATGCAGCCCTATCGGGGGCCCATGCAGCAGTAACCCTGGTTTTAGGCCTGGTCGGCGTAATCACCATGTGGTCAGGCGTTATGAAAATCGCAGAGGAAGCGGGTCTCACGGAGATGATCGGCCGCCTCGTGAGGCCCGTGGCGGCCCGCATCTTCCCGAGCATCCCGGAGGATCACCCCGCCATGACCGCCATAGTCATGAACGTAATTGCCAACATCCTCGGCATGGGCAACGCTGCGACCCCCCTGGGTTTGAAGGCCATGGAGGAGATGCAGAGGCTCAACAGGAAAAAGGATGAGGCCTCGGATGCGATGTGCACCTTTCTGGTCCTCAATCTCTCCATAGTGGTCCTGGTCCCGACGACCGTCATAGCTATAAGGGCCCAGCATGGATCGGCGAATCCCACCGAGACCGTCGGTCCGACCATCATCCTCACAACATGCTGCATGATCCTCACCCTGGTCGCAGACAGGGTAATAAGGGGGCTATCCATCTCGAAGCACCCGCGCCGGAGATGAGCGCGAGCTGAGCGAGAGACGAGCGAGGTAAACGCCATGTTTATGAGCATCATCAAGATCCTCTCCAGTGCCGCAATCCCCTTTACAATCCTATTCATCTGCCTTATCGGCTACGTGCGCGGGGTCAAGATATATGACGCCTTCATCGATGGCGCAAAGGAGGGGCTCGCCACGGCGGTGAGGATCCTCCCTTTCCTGGTCGCCATGTTCGTGGCCATAGGGATATTCCGCGCATCGGGGGCGATGAGCATATTCACCAGCCTGCTCTCGCCAATCGCCCGGCTCATGGGCATATCCGGGGACCTGCTGCCCCTCGCAATCGTACGGCCCCTGTCCGGGACCGGCTCCATGGAGGTCCTGTCGGATATCCTGAAGGTTCACGGCCCTGATTCCCTCACGGGGCGAATGGCCTCGGTGATGCAGGCGAGTTGCGAGACGACTTTCTACATCATCACAGTATACTTCGGCGCCGTGGGCATAAAGAAAATCCGCCATACCCTCGTTATCGGATTGATGGCGGATGCCTTAGCCTTTATCGGCGCCATCCTCATCTGCCGGGCTCTATTCGGCAGCGCTTGAGCTGGCGCATGGTAAGCGTGGCGGTCGGCAGCTACAACATCCTCATTATAGCCCTGGCGAGCTTGCCCGGGTCATGCCGGGCGAAGTCCGTCTCGCAGATGAGGTCCCCCTCCAACACCTTCAGGCCCAGCCTTTCGATGTCCTCGATATCGGCCGCCACCTGCTCGGCCCCTTCTCTCAAGTACCTCTCCAGCAGGGCCCCGGGCACGGCCCCATGGTTGACAAGGACGCAGTCGATCACTCCTTCCCCCACATGTCCCAAGATGGCCCTGACATGGTCGGCCGCGGTGAATCCATCCGTCTCCCCCGGCTGGGTCATGACATTACACGCATATACCTTGATTGCTCGAGACCTCCTGATCTCATCGGCGATCCCCTTCACTAGCAGATTCGGCAGGACGCTCGTAAAGAGGCTCCCGGGGCCCAGCACGATGATGTCGGCGTTTCTTATCGCCTCGATCGCCTCAACAACCGGCTCCACATGCTCAGGCCGGATGAATACGCGGCGTATCCGGGACTTGCTCTTTGATATATTGCTCTCACCATGGACTATCGTCCCATCTTCGAGCTCGGCATGCAGGGAAACATCCTCCAGCGTGGAGGGGAGGACCTGCCCCCTCACGGCCAGTATCTTGCTGGATTCCTTGATCGCCCGCTCGAAGTCCCCGGCTATCTCCGACATGGTCGCGATAAACAAGTTTCCAAAACTGTGCCCCACAAGCTCCGGTGGGTCGCCGCTCTTGAATCTGTACTGGAATAGTCGCTGCATCAAAGGCTCCGCATCGGCCAGCGCCACAAGGCAGTTGCGGATGTCGCCGGGAGGCAGGACGCCCATCTCGCGCCTGAGTTGCCCGGAGCTGCCCCCATCATCTGCGACCGTGACGATCGCAGTTATGTTGCTCGTGAACCCCTTAATCCCTCTAAGCAGTGTCGATAGGCCTGTGCCGCCGCCTACGGCCACGATCTTTGGTCCGCGCCTCAACTGGCGTCTCTCGTGCACTATGCTCACTATCTTGCCGTTATCAATATCGCCCTCGGGGAGCAGCGCAGATGTCACGGATTGCATAACCTGGCGGAACCCGAAGGTGATCGCCAGAGCGCCGGCAACGATGGCAATGAAGCTCCAAAGCAGGGGATTCTCTACGTTGCGAAGCTCGCGGCCAAGCGCGCCGAAAAACCCCTGGTTTGCCTGGTTTATAAATATAGAAAAGCCAATGGCGACGACAGCCACCCCTGCAATAAATATCAAGAGCCACCGTTTGACCCTCATACCGGGATACAGCCATTTCAAGACATTCACACCTGTCTCAGCTCCCCCGGGTTTTTCTCTAGATCGCGCTGAACCCTTTCAACCCCGAGATCCCTGTCCCTGTGTTCAACTGAAACGCGAAACCCCCGGCTCCTTAGGAGTTCAGCCAGTTTGTTGGCAATGGCCACCGACCGGTGTCTCCCACCCGTGCAGCCTATGCCGATAACGATCTGAGCCTTGCCTTCTTTAATATAATGCGGGATCAGGAAGGAAATCATGTCAAATAACTTATCCAGGAATCGCCGCGTCACAGGCCACCGCAATACGTATTCCCTTACGGGCTCGTCATCTCCGGTCAGGGGGCGGAGGCCCTCGACGTAATGGGGGTTGGGCAGGAACCGAACATCAAACATGAGATCTACATCAAGGGGCACGCCATATTTGAACCCAAACGAAACTATAACTATGCTCAGCTTATTCCTCGTATCGGTATCGCCAAAGAGGTCCATGATCTTCTCGCGAAGCTGGCGCGAGGTCAGATTGGATGTATCTATCACCCTGGTGGCCCGCGTCCTGAGCTCCTCCAGGCGCCCGCGCTCGTTTATGATCCCGTCGAGGATGCTCCCCCCCGCGGCTAGCGGGTGCCTCCGCCGGGTCTCCTTAAATCGCCTCACAAGGGTATCATTGGATGCATCAAGAAAGAGAATCTCATAGTCTATGCCCATTTCACCTAGATTCGCTAAGGCATCGAAGACGCTGTCAAAGAATTTCCCACCTCTTATGTCTACCACCAGTGCTATTTTATTGACTTTCCCCTCCGATTGTGCAACGAGGTCGGCAAACTTGGGGATGAGGGTCGGGGGCAGGTTATCGACGCAAAAGAAACCGAGGTCCTCGAATGACCGGATCGCCTCGCTTTTCCCTGCCCCCGAGAGGCCCGTGATTATGACAAACCTGGCATCCTTCCGCGTATCCATATCCCCCATTGAAAATGACCTACCTTACATTACATTCCTTACATTCAGAATCATGTCCGGCCCGAGCCCCGCACACCTCGCGATCTCCAGGGCAGGACCCAACCTTCCCACATCCTCGGGACGATGCGCGTCACTGCTCAGGACGAACTTCGCCCCCTCGCCGGCGGCGACCCTGACGAAGTCAAGGCTCTCCCCGGCATGCTTTGCATTGATCTCCAAGGCCGTGCCCATCTGCACACACGCACGCGCAAGCTCCCTCGTATCAATCGAGACCTCCAGCCCGGGGTGCGTAACAATGTCTATCCTTCGAGCCGTCACAGCCCTGACGAGGGCATCGGTGTTGGCGATGCGCGCCCTCCTGGGGAGATCGGCGCAGAGGTGCTGAAGGCGGCGAGGACAAAGCCTGATGACGACGTTTCGCCCCACGATCCCCCAGGCATCCCCAGGGGTCTTCCCACGCACAAGCAGGTGATGCCCGGCCAGCACCTTATCCAGCCCCTCCAGGATCGCGTCAGGAACATCCAGGCTCCCATCCAGCCCCACGATATTGGCCTCGACGCCCAGGAGCACCTTAATATGAGGGTACCTGGCCCTACAAGCCTCCACATCCCTGCGTATCGCCTCAAAGGCCCCGAGTCCCCGCATGCCTATACTGAATATATTGGCAGGTCCATGATCCGTTATAGCGACCTCTTCCAGCCCGGCCTCTATCGCGGCAATGACGTTATCCTCGACCGTGCCCGTCCCGTGGCTGTACACGGTATGGGTATGGTAATCAGCAAATGGCTTCATCCCTGTGATCTTCATAGCCCCGGCCTGTATGGGCGACCCGGCCACCAGTGAGGGTCAGGAGCACGTTCCCCTCTTCGTCCATGATGATAACGTCCGCATCCTTCCCCGCTTCGAGGCTCCCCTTCCGGTCGTCGATCCCTATAACGCGCGCGGGATTTAGCGTCGCAAATCTCACGGCATCGTAAAGCGATACCCCCAAGAACTCTACCATATTCCGCACGGCCCTGTCCAGGGTCAATGTGCTCCCGGCCAGTGCCCCGCCCTCGAGGCGGGCTGCCCCTCCCGCCACTTTTACCTTCTGACCTCCAAGCTCGTAGTCCCCATCGGGCATGCCCGCGGCCATCATAGAATCCGTGACCAGAACCAGCCTGTCCATCCCCTTGCACCTCAGCATGATCTTCAAGACCTGGGGGTGGAGGTGAAAACCATCAACAATCGCCTCGGCCGTCAGCCTGTCACATGTCAACGCAGCGCCGACGACGCCGGGCTCCCTATGATGAAGCGGGGGCATGGTATTGAAAACGTGCGTGCAATGGGAGAGGCCAGCCTGGACCGCGCATAGCATGGTTTCATACGATGCCGCCGAGTGGCCGGCTGAAGCCGTGATTCCCATGGCTGCGAGTAAGCGTATAATGTCTATACACCCCTCGACCTCAGGGGCCAGGGTTACCAGCCTCACCGCGCCTATTGAGCCATCAAGCCACCTATTGAGCTCTGCTCGAGAGGGCCGTCTTATCCAGGCTTCATTCTGCGCGCCCTTCTTTCCAGGATTTATCCAGGGGCCCTCACAATGGAGGCCAATGATATTGGCGGGGTATCCCCCCTGCCGCACCGCCTCGCCCACGACGTGCGCGCATTCAACAAGGACATCCTCAGGGGCCGTCATCGCCGTCGGCAGGAACGAGGTGGTGCCGTGGGCGGCGTGATGGGCCGCCATGCTCCAGAGGGCGCCAGGGGTAGCCTCGAGCGTGTCATGCCCGCCCGCACCGTGTGTGTGTATATCAATATAGCCGGGGGCTACGACCATACCGCGCGCGTCTATGATGCGGCTATCTCCGGTATTGTAGGTCCTGAACTCGCCGTAAGATCCTATATGGGCTATCCTGCCATCCCTAATGACTACAAACCCATCTGTGATGATCCCTGACGGAGTAAATATATCGCCGCCCCTGATTATAAGGGACGGCCTCGCCTCAGTATCCATAGCCACCCTCCCTCACAACCCTTCCACCCGCCCGTCCATGCCAGTTCATCCCAGTACCTACCGATTCACGCCAGTGTCTACCGCTTTCGCCCGGCCCCCCGGTCTCCATCAGAATCTCGATCAGAATCTCGGGGTCAACCTGCGGCCCTTGAGCTTGCCCCTGCCTTTGAGGAAATCCCTGACGCGGTCCACCGATGCATTGATGATGAGGTCCTCAGTCAACCCGGCCCCCTCGGCTAGCTCGATGGCGGCATCAAACAGCCCCACGCGCATGGAGATATGAGCATCGCTCCCTATCGCAACCCTTGCCCCGTGGCGCGCCGCAAGCCGGGCAAACTTGCAACAATTCTCCTCACTGTGCTTCCTTGTAATGGTAAGGGAGCTATTGTTTATTTCAAGCAACACCCCAAGATCCTTTGCAGCCTTCACGACCTTCTCTATATCTACCTGGTACTCGGGGTTGCCCGGGTGAGCGATGGCATCCACATATGGGTTATGCATCGCGGCGATCATTGCGCGGGTATTTTCCTCCACCGCGCCGCCGTCATAACCCGTCCGGACGTGAAACCCCGCCAACACGAAGTCGAGCGTGGAAAGGATCCGCTCAGGGATATCAAGCTCGCCTTCCAGGTTTATTATGTTGGCCTCCACACCGTTCAGGATTTCAACGCCGAACATCGTTTCGGGGATGACCCTGAGGTTCCCGAAATAATACAGGTGCGGCCCCCCCGGAAGATTGGGGCCATGTTCAGTAAAGGCTATCATTTCAAGCCCCTTCCCAGACGCGGCCCGAGCCGTCTCCTCAATAGTGCTGTACGCGTGTCCACTTGCGATGGTATGAACGTGCAAATCCGCTACGAGCTTCATCTACTACTGCCTTCTCCCCTATCACATGTCTTATGTTATGTCTATATATCCACACTGACTAACTTAGCGCTAAGTGTAACTTCGAGATTACCGCCGTTTTTCCAGAGGTTGCCGGTACTTGCGTGACGGGGCCTTTGAAATTTGGCAGGGCCCTCGCGCCAAATTTCAACGGAGGCGCGCCGCAAGCACGCCGTCCCCGGAACGCAACACCGGCAACCTCTAGGACGTGCTGGTAAACTGGCACAAATTAAGGAACCTACACTTAGTCATGGACTTATATGACCCTGATGGCTTTTCTTCGACAAAGATTGAGGAGTTCCTCCTGGCTTCAGACCAAGAAACGCCATCGGATCAATATCAGGGAACAGCACGTCTGTCTCGGGCCCCGGTCCCAATTCCCCCAATTCCACCCCCAATTCGAACTCTCCTCCCAGTCCCAGTCCTGATTCCACCATGCCCGCCAGCTTCCAAAACCTCTCCCGGTGCTCTATAAACCTCTTCGTGGCGTATTCCCTCGCACCCTGAGTTGTGATCAAGAACGGCCAGTCGCTGCTCTGGAGGAGTAAAGCCTCGCGGGCTGCCTGGCGCAATAGATCCATCCCCGCCGGCGCCACGGTGGAGGACACCTCAGCGAACATCCTGGCCAGATCCCTCATCTTCTCCTCAATCGCGTGTATGTCACGCCACATCCATTCCGTGTCCGAATTTGCCCAGATATAGTGCTTGCCGCCCAACCCCCAGGAGCTTTCGTGTAACTCTATGGCCTGGTCCGGCGGATGAGTGCTCAGGTAACCCCCGGTAGTAGTCAGCTCTATGGCGGGATTCTGAGCCATCTTCTCGAGCACCCTTCCAAGCCACTCAACTCCCTCAAACCACCAGTGACCGAAAAGTTCAATATCATACGGGGCAACAAGTATCCCATGTCTTCCGGTCTCCCGGTGAAACTCCGCCAGCAACTGCTCAACAAGCCATGTGAAATGACTTGAATGCTCCTCTACCCTTCCCCAGGCACCCTCAACATTATAGAGCTCCTTACCATCCAGGTCAACGAGGTGGCTTGTCACCTTCCAGTACTGGAACCCCGACTCGGGATCCCGCCTGTGAAACTCCCTGTAATTTCCATCCCCCGGGTACCCCCATTCACTCGACCAGACCTGCAGCCCCGTCCGCTCGTTACGTCCAAACGCAACAACCGTGCTCCCTTCAAGGTAATAAGGGAGAAACGTTGTCTTGCCGGTGCGTTCTCGCTCTTGTTGTGTTTCGTCACCCATATCCTCGGCAAGATCAACGGGCCCTACCTTCGTGTACTGGCTAAACGCCCTGCCACCCTCGATAGCGTGGGAATCCACGAAGAAATATTCTATACCGAGCTCCTCCAGGAATGACTCGATCCCGCGTTTAAACTCCGGCCGGGGCTGTGACTCGAGGTGAGGCTGCGACTGGAGCTGGGACTGGGTCCGCGACTGAGGCTGAGGCTGGGGCCGGCGGGGGCGATAGGCGCATTCCGGAAGCCAGGCGCCCCTGGGCCGTCTCCCGAAGTGTCGCACATACGAGTCAATGCCCATCTTGAGCTGGGCATAAATGGACTCCTCGGTGGAGAGAAGGGGAAGATAGGCGTGGGTTGCGGCGCTTGTTATAATCTCGATCTCCCCCGAATCTTGCAGGTCTTTGAACGCGCCGACAACGTCCCGCCCGTACCTTTCCGTAAAGCTCCTCTTTATACCCGTGTAATAATCCCTGTAAAATCGGGCAAGCTCCTCCATCTTAAACTCATTCAATTCGGCGAATCTCCCAATATCGCCCTCGGCCCTTTTAATCTTATCATCCAGGTATTGTTCAAACCGCCCCAGCATATAAGGATCGGCAAGCTGCTCCACCAGGACGGGCGTGAGGCCCACCGTAATCCTTACAGGCAGGCCTCTGGCCTTGAGGTCGTTTAGCACATTCAAGACCGGCAAATACGTTTCCGCCAGGGCCTCCATCACCCACTCCTCTCCGAAGGGCCAGACCCCCGCTTTTCGACAATATGGCAGGTGGCTGTGTAAAACAAAATTAAAGGAACCAATAACCATCGCTTGATCCCCCGGGATAATTTCCAGATATCTACGTGGGTTCCACGTATCTACGCGGATTCCACACGCTTTGCTCCTACACTATTTATGTCCGTTTTCCTTTCCCTCTAATCCGCGGGTTAATCCACGAAAACCCAGCTGTGAACGCGACCCCCGGATCCCCGAATTTAAAATTATAGATCAGTCTTGAATCATAAAATGAGCCGTCCGGCGCAATACTATAAGTTAGCATTGGGTAGATAAACTATGGTTTTCTCTGCCATGCAACTTCACCGCCCGGCATATTTCGCCAGGGCATCGGGGCGCTATGCTAAATCCTGGCGTCAAATCCTATAACAAATGATAGGCTTATGACTTGATGTGGCATGCCATGTTATATGACATGGTTATGATAAAATAGTTACGATAGATCTGTAACAGGAATGTAACAGGAACAGGCAACAGGGGGTAGCAGTTTTGGCAGGCCGTTTGGATGAAGACCTGAAGAACCAGGAAAAGCAGGAAAAGGACGTTGAGGAAATCTGTCTTCCCGCTGAGGTTGCGGAGCTAACTACAATTGAAACTAGGGAGATAAATCTTGCCCAGGACGCAGGGCGTGGCGAGGTTTATCCCAGGTTTATGATGGAGGCGGAATATGAGCTCCCGGCCGGTTACGGCGAGACCAAACTGGTTCTCCAGGTTAGAGACCCGTACTGGATGCATGCCTACTGGGAGGTATCAGAGGAGACTATCCGGGATATCCAGGGGGTGCTGGGCCCCCTCGCCTGGGAGGAGGCCCAGCGAACCCTGAGGGTCCACGATATCACGGATATAGACTTCGATGGTACAAACTCCCTCTACTCCTTTGAAATCCCCATCAATAATGTGGCAAACAACTGGTATATAAACGTCGAACGCCCCAACCGGCGCTACTGTGTGGACCTGGGTGTCAAAAACGAAACAGGGGATTTCATCCTGATCACCAGATCAAACCCTGTCCATACGCCAAGGGATGGGGTCTCGGAGATCGTGGATGAGGAGTGGATGACGCTCGAGGCCATCGAACGGGCCTACCCGGTGCCGTCGCCGCGGGGACCGAGCTCGCCCGAATTTGTCCGGAGCCAGGAACTTCAAATGCAACGCGAGTACGAAGAAGTAGGCTCCGGCGCTTTGGGCCTTATAAGCAGTCCAGGCGCCATAAGCAGCCCGGGCCCGGGCATAGCCTACCCGCATAAAAGGGGTTTCTGGCTCACAGCTGATGTTGAGATCATAATCTACGGCGCCACCGAGCGGGACGCATCTGTGACCATCCAGGGGATGCCTGTAAAGCTGCGACCCGACGGGACATTCACGGTGCGGTTTGCACTCCCCGTGGGCGAGCAGGTTATCCCCGTAGAAGCCGTATCCGCTGATGGCAAGGATCGCCGCCGGATCACAACGACCATCAGCAGGAGGACCACCTGAAACCTGAGACTCAGCGAAAACCAGGCAGTATAAAAGCGTAAGTCAGTATATTAGTATATCAGTATAGTTAGTATAGTTAACATGATTAATGTAACTTAGCACGCCATTGGAGGGAAAATCGTGGAAAAAGGCTACCTGGCGCTTGTTCTCCATGCGCATCTTCCCTATATCCGGCACCCCGAGCATGATGAATTCCTCGAGGAAACCTGGCTTTATGAAGCTATCACGGAAAGCTATATCCCCCTCCTGAGGATATTAAACGGCCTTATGGATGATGGTGTTGACTTCCGGCTTACAGTATCATTTACACCAACCCTTGTCTCGATGCTCAATGACCCCCTGCTGCAGGAGCGATATGTCCGCCACATCGGGAAATTAATCGAACTGAGCGAAAAAGAGGTTGAAAGAACCAGGTGGCAGCCGGTATTCAACGAAAATGCCCGGATGTACAGGGACAGATTCTACGAGGCGAGACACCTATTCGAGGATGAGTATGGGCGCAATATCCTCGCGGGCTTTAAAAGGCTGCAGGATGCGGGACGCCTCGAGATCATCACGTCGGCCGCGACCCACGGCTACCTGCCGCTCATGGAGCTTTACAGGGATGCCGTGAGGGCACAGATCAAGGTGGCGCTCCAGCTCTATGAGAAGGTCTTCGGGAGAAGACCCGTTGGATTCTGGCTTCCAGAATGCGGCTACAACCCAGGTGACGATGCCGTCCTCCTAGAGGAAGGGATCCGTTACTTTTTTACGGATGCACACGGGGTTCTAAACGCCTCCCCGCGACCCCGGTACGGGGTCTTCGCCCCCATATATTGCCCCTCGGGTGTGGCTGCCTTCGGGCGTGACATGGAATCATCCAAACAGGTATGGAGCGCGAGGGAGGGCTACCCCGGGGATTACGACTACAGAGAATTCTATCGGGATATAGGCTATGACCTTGAATATGACTATATCCGCCCATACATACACAAGAGCGGGATACGGATAAATACAGGGATCAAGTATTACCGCGTCACGGGGAAAACCCCCGCTAAAGAACCCTACATCCGCCGCAATGCCATAGAAAAGGCAGCCATCCACGCAGGGAACTTCATGTTCAACCGCGAGCGGCAGATTGAATACCTGTATAGCGTGATGGATAGAAAACCCGTGGTAGTTGCCCCATATGATGCAGAGCTCTTCGGTCACTGGTGGTTCGAGGGGCCTGAATGGCTCAATTTCCTGATTCGAAAAATCGCCTATGACCAGAACATAATCAAGCTCATAACCCCGGGCGACTACCTCAATATC
The DNA here is from genome assembly GCA_013178125.1 of Bacillota bacterium. NCBI lineage: Bacteria > Bacillati > Bacillota > Bacillota bacterium. Next base: position 45,116 of record JABLXJ010000012.1, read on the forward strand.
TATAAGCGAAACCAGGTATCAACGCCCTCGCTTTCGAGCTGGGGCTACAAAGGCTATAACGAGGTATGGCTCGAGGGGAGCAACGACTGGATATACCGGCACCTGCATAAAGCTGCTGAGAGGATGAGAGAGCTCGCAAGGGCATACCCCAGTGCGGGTGGAGTGCTGAGGCGCGCCCTGAACCAGGCCGCGCGGGAGCTGTTGCTGGCCCAGAGCAGCGACTGGGCGTTTATAATGAAAACGGGAACGATGACCCAGTATGCGATCAAGCGCACGAAAGACCACATCGGGAGGTTTACCAGGCTTTACGAGAATATCAGGCGCAACTCCATAGACGAGGCCTGGCTGGGTGATATAGAATACAAGGATAATATCTTCCCCGATATCGACTACCGCGTGTACTTCACTACGCCCGCACAGGCATGATCGGCGCAGGCACAAGGCATAACCAGCGAAGGCATAACGGAAGGATACTGGTATGAAATTGACACAGGCAGCCCAGGCATAGTTGATGTTGGATCAATACTCTGGATCAATACTACTGAAGCTAATGCTGCCGAAGCTCATTTATCTTGGCCGCATATATCTCCCGGAGGGCCTCTGCATCCCGCGGCGTTGAAGCCTCTGCGTAGATATGAAAGAGTGGTTCGTCAGAGTCCGGCAGGATCAAAGCCCAGCCCGTCTGGTGAAAAACCTTGACGCCGTCTATGAGCTCCACCTCTTGCTGCTGGGTCTCCTCGATCAGGGTTCGCATAACCCTCCCCTTAACCTCCCACGGGCAGTCGACCGAACACCTGCTCACGTAGAACTGGGGCACCCGGCGGAGGAGATCCGATAGCCTGAGCCCCTCGCGAGCCATGAACTCCAGGATCTTCCCCAGGGCAACAAGGGCATCCGATACCGGCTGGAGCTGCGGCAGGCTCTTCTCGCCGATGAAGATCTTCTCCTCGATCACCTTTTCCATGACCGACCGGGGATTGGCTTTCGTCCACACGACCGTGCCGTTATACTGCCTGGCTATATCGCTGATCACATGTGGCGCGGTGACAGGCACAGCGACCTTGGAGGCTGTGCCCGAGGCGAGGGTTATAAGAGACAGGAGCGCGAGAAATGCATCATCCGAAACGGCATTACCCTGGTCATCTATGAGCAACAGCTTCTCGGCATTGCTGTCGACAATTATCCCGAGATCAGCGCCCTGATCTATTACAAGCCTGGTTACAGCCGGGAGTATATCAAGGATGTTGAAGCGCAGGCCATCCCCTGAGCCCGAAGAGCCATACCCCGCCCGCCCAGTTTCAGCGCTCGCCGTGATCACATCACAACCAAACCTGTCGAAGAGGGAAGGCAGAACCAGCGCCAGGTTGCCGGGGTCATAGCTGGCCACTATCTTGAACCTCCTGGAGCTTATAGCCCCGGCGTCTATGGATTTCAAGAGCCCTTCGAGGTACTGGTCAGCCACGCGCGGGAGGAATGCAACTTCACCCACATCTTCCCCGCAGGCGCGTTTAAAATCCTCGCTGAAGAATGCGTTCTCGATCTTGCGCTCGAGCCCCTTATCTACATTGATCCCCCTCTCGTCGAGGAATTCAACCAGGACGATATTGGAATCGTACGAGGAGAGCCTCACGTGGATCCCACCCTTGACGCCCAGCGTAGCCACGGCATACCGGGTCACAGGCGTCGTCAATCTCCCGAGGTCGTAGACACTAACGCCTGATGAAAGGATGCCTGAGGTTATGGCCCGCTTGATCATGCGCGATGCACGGTGGATATCCGAGCTTATCACGATTGCGGCCGGCCGCGCGCCGCCGCTGACGCACGACCCGTATGCCGCGCCCAGCCTGGCCGCGAACTCGGGCGTCACCTCCACATTCACAAGGCCCGAAACGCCATAAGCGCCAAAGAGCCTCTTTGACCAGCGCGCCCCCCAGACCAGGCTCGCGGATATGATAGTCCCGGCATCAACGGTCTTGTCGGGCCAGATTTTTACATTCGGCTTGATTATCGATCGCTCGCCTATCGAGCAGTTGGCGCCGATGACCGCGCCCTCGAAGATGGCGCTTTTGGACTTGATGCTCGAGCGACTGCATATAATCGCGCCACGCAGCTCGGTCTGCTTGCCCAGATAGGTGTTGTCCCATATTATACTCTTCTTTATGGATGCCTCCTCATTGATGACGTTCTGGTTCCCGATCACGGTAAACCCTTCTATTAAGGCGTTCTTCTTGATCCGCGTGCCGTTCCCGATAACGATAGGGGGCACCAGATGGGCATTCGGGTGAATATCGACATCCTCCCCAACAAACACCCCCTCCCTCACCTCGGCTCCCGGCATATCCACCCGGGCCCTGCCAGCGAGAATATCATAATGAGTCTGCAGGTATTGATCCAGCGTCCCCACGTCGCACCAATAACCGCCGGCTACATAGCCAAAAAGCGGGTCACCCCTCTTGAGGAGCAGGGGGAAGAGGTTCTTGCTGAAGTCGAATTCCTGTCCTGCATCGAAGCGCTCCAGCACATCCGGCTCGAGGATGTAGATGCCCGTGTTGACTGTATCGCTAAAAACCTCGCTCCAGCTGGGCTTTTCGAGGAATCTGCGTATACGGCCATCGGGATCCGTAATAACCACCCCGTATTCCAGGGGCGTCAGGACACGGGTGAGGACGATAGTTGCGATCGCGCCTTTCTCCTTATGAAATTCTATAGCCTCGCGGATGTCTATATCAGTCATGGCATCGCCGCTCATGACGAGAAACGTCGCATCCAGGCGGCTCTGCCTTTCGACGTTCTTGACGCTTCCAGCGGTCCCAAGGGGGACATCCTCGATAACATAGGACATATTCGTGCCCCATGCGGCCCCGTCGCCGAAGTAATCCTGGATGATCTCGGGCAGGTAACACAGGGTTACGATGATGTCGGTGAAGCCGTTCCTCGCCAGAAGGCGGACGATATGCTCCATGATCGGGCGGTTTATGATCGGCACCATGGGTTTGGGCCTGTTACATGTTAAAGGGCGAAGGCGAGTCCCCTTGCCCCCGGCCATTATCACGACCTTCAAAGGCTGCTCACCAACCTTATGTCTTCATGATGTCTTCATATCTTCCATCTCTCCTTCCCCCGCCCTCCTTATCCTCCTTCCCCCGTCGCTACCGGGTCTACCGGGTCACTAGAGAGGAATCTCGTAGCGCCGTGGAGCTCCGGCCATCCGGTGGACGGGGTCATCACCGCGGTTATTGAATAGCCGCGGCGGCTCAGCATATACCTGGGGCCACGGCCTGGTCCTCCCCCAGGGGCTCTCCTGGTAGTTCCCGACAACTTCCTCATAGAGTTTAGCCGTATCGTTTGCGATCCTGGACCAATTATACCGTGTAGTCACTTCCCTATAGGCGTTCTCTTTCAGTTTGGATGCAAGGTCAGGCCTGTGAATGAGATGGAGAATCCCATCTGCAAGGGAATTGGGGTTCCCTGCATATGATTTCCACCCGGTTATCCCGTGCCTCACTACCTCGCCGAGCCCGCCAACATCAGATACGACTACAGGCGTGCCTGCAGCCATCGCCTCAAGCGCTGTTATGCCAAAAGGCTCGTAGAGGCTCGGCACGACCGCGACATCGGCGCATTTGTATAACCTGTTACGGGTGTCATCGTCGATGTAGCCGGTGAAATAGATGCGGTTGTAAACACCCAGGCTGTGTGCCCTATCCTTCAGGTAAGCATCAGCCGGGCCCTTGCCGGCAACGACGACCTTGCTCTTATCCCAATAATGAAGAATCTTAGGCACGGCCTCAATGAGGACGTGAGCCCCCTTTTCATGGACAAGGCGGCCGACGAAGAATATGAGCTTCTCGTCAGGGGCGGCGTAATTCCTCCTGAAGCTTGCTAGATCATCGCCGGCCTTGATCTGGAACTCCTCCGGGTCAACGCCATTAGGTAAAACTCGTATCTTGTCGCCCGGGAGCTGGAAGATAGTCTGCAACTCGCGGCGCATGTATTCACTGCAACAGATAACCCTCCACGCCTCGAAACAGAGCCACCATTCAATATTGCTTATATAGCGTTGAAGATCATTGTGCAACCCCCAGTTCCGGCCCCATTCGGTGGCGTGGATGGTTGCCACGAGCGGAGCTCTCTGGCTGTGTTTTAGGGCCTTGGCAGCATATGCGACCAGCCAGTCATGGGCATGCACTATATCATACGGCCCTCCGGCCACGATGTTTTCGTAGGCCTTCTCCAGCATGTTAAGGTTGAGTTGCATTACCCACGTTAAAAAATCAGGCGGTGCGGGGTTGTTCATGGCGATGCGGTGGATGCGAACACCCCTATCATCTTCCACGTCAGCCGCTCCGTGGGTCCCGCATGTCACGACCTCGACATCTATGCCCGCCACGACAAGGGCTCGCGAAAGCTGCTGCACGTGCCTGGCGAGCCCTCCCACGACGCGCGGCGGATATTCCCACGAAAGCATCAAAACCCTCATAAGATTGGACAACTCCCTCCAGCGCCGGGCCTGCCCGCCCCCTTGGAATTGCGCCCGAACTAGCGCTGCATCTGAATTGGAAGTGCGCATTGATAAAATTATGATCTGCAAAAGGAGGGCAAATTATGCTATCATAAAATTATGTCCAACCACGCTCGCATGGCATCCACCTGCATGGCCAGAATCCTATTCCTGCACGCTGACTCGGGATAGCGATGGCAGGGGAGCAATAGGAGGGGTATATCGTGGGAGATTTAGCATGCATAAGGAGTCTCGATCTTTTCAGCGATCTTACAGACTCGCAGTTTGCCCAGGTAACATCCTGTCTCGAAAACAGGTCTTACAGCAAGGACGAGTTCCTCTTTCACGAGGGAGACCGCGCGAGCCGCATCTTCGTGTTGAAATCCGGGAGGATAAAGCTGTTCAAGAACTCGTGGGATGGCAAGGAGCTAATCCTGGCGTTCCTGACGCCCGACAGCATCTTCGGGGAGGATGCCGTCTTCAGCGGCGAGACATATTCCGCGAGCGCCATGGCGGTGGAGGACTCCTGTGCGTTAGTCTTTACGCGTTCAAATATCGAACGCATCCTTCTAGAGAACCCCGGCATTGCGGTGAAGGTCATAGAGAACCTGAGCAGGCGGCTCTATAAGTCGACCAACCAGGTAAGCGATATAGCCTTTCGCGATGCGCGCGGCCGGCTCGCGAGCGCCCTGCTCAGGCTCTCCTCGGAATATGGGCGGCCCAGCCAGGGAGGGACGCTCATCGACCTGAATCTGACCCATCAGGATATCGCAAACATAGTGAGCCTGTCGCGGACCACCGTGACAAATCTCCTCCTGGATCTCAGGGATAATGAGCTCATCGCGATAAGAAATCACAGGATCATCCTGAAAGACCAGGCCCGCCTCGCCGACTGGGCGCGCTAATTTAACTATTCCACCTCAACCAGGTCGTAACTATCGTTCCCGAGCCCTTCGTCCTTTAAGAGCGCGATCTGGACGAAGGGATCCTTTGCGTGGATCTTTTCAAAGAGGTGCTTGCCTTCCCCGAGCGTGCGCCCGGCCGGGAGACTGCCTTCTATGAATTTTTCCGCCTTGATCCTACATTTCGCACCCTTACCCCTGATGTTTCTTGTTTTTCCCCGGAATCATTTTTTATCTCTTCACTCACGCTGGTACGGGCTCGGACGGACGACTACGTATATGTCCTGAGTAAAACCTGCAAGCCTTAGTATCCTTTCCAGCGGCTCTTCGTTCGGGATCTCTTGAATTACCCGGTACTCCCGATCTCCCTCCTTGGCACATAATACCTGATACGGAGCCAGGAGCTCCAGTATCCGGTTCCCGGTGGGTGCCGTAGTCTTCACTCCCCCAGCTACCACTATGTGACTACCCTCAGTTTCTAAGGCCTTCCGTACCCTTCGTTGCAATATCCGGTGTATCAAGAGCGCCATGAGTAGAACATATGCCAGCGCCTCTATCCTGCTCTCCTTCTTCAGATAAATCGCATCAAGATATGTCGGGTCCTTCAGGAACTTGAACGACGTCTCTACCCCTATCTGCTCCTTATACTCCCGTAACACATCGGGAGGCTCCATCAGCAAATCATTCGTTATCAGCACAAAGCAGTTATTGCGTTCCCTTGCCCGCTTTACCGCAGACTCGCTGAGTGCCCCGATGACTGGCCGAATCCTATAGACCGTTTCCAGTTCCACAACTTCGTCTTTCTTGGGCCGTCCCTTTTTGGCACGCTTCTTCGGCCGGGTTTCTTCGATAACTTCAGCTGACATTGGGTAGAAGTCATTAGCATGCTTGGCCAGAAACTCTTCTAAAGCCACACTGGCATCTGGTTTACACGCAAACTCCTTCGCCTGTATCTCTTTGGCTGCTGTGGTTAGATCCTTATGGAGCTCTTCAATGCGTCTATCCAGGGCTTTGACCTTTCTCTTGTCTAATGCTGTTGAATAGACTACTACAAAGTTGTAAAGGCGCCCATAGAGCTCCCTCGTGAATGCTTGAACCTTGTATGACGCCGCCTTTCTGTAAGCCGCTCCATCCCTTGCGCTACACAGCTTTCCAACCTCAATCCATTCGTTCTTCTCCCACGCCAGTTCCTTAAGCTCGCCTTCGAGGGTAAAGGTCGCAGGGAATCGCGATACCACAAGAAGCCTCTGCTTGGCGATCTCCTCCAGGTTATCTTTTGTCACCACACTTGAGTCAGCCACGTAAATTACCTTGGTAAGGTCAACCTTGTCCAAGTGGGCGGCCATCGTCTTGATGAAGTCGTTGTTCCATGTCTTGTCGTCCACATTCCCACTTAGAGGCTCGCCGATTACAGGGATACCATCCTGGGTTACTCCAAGCCCCACCTTGAGCTGGAGAAGGTCTGGACGGTGATCTTTGCTATGTCCCCTGAGAAGGCGGATAAAGGGGCTAGAGTCCTCTTCTTCCTCATCGTGCTGGTATTCGCCATAGACCGAGATGGAGGTTGTGTCGGCGTGAATCCGGTTCAGCACGATGTCCTCTATTGCAAGAGCGGTTAGCATGATTGTTGAGGTAACCTTCTTGGGGTTAGCTTCAACAAGCATATCCAAAGCCCTGGCAAGACAATCATCATTTAGGTCTTCACAAGTTACGCCCTGGCCCAGGAGGTTCTCCGTATCCTGGAACTTGAAGAACCGTTCAACGTTGTAGAGTGGCGTTTTGCCGGCAAGGATGTTTATCACAAGAGCCTTAATACGTATAGATGGAGGCAGCTTACACTGAGTCTCGTCCCAGGCAAGGACAGAATCCAGAGTCTTACTGATCCCAAGGGCATCGAACAATGCCGAGATAAGAGGAGCGGGCCCAGCGTGAAATATCTTCAAGGATGGGACCATAGGAAACACCCCCGCCTCCATTGTACATAAAAGCGGGGAAAGTACAAGTAAATATATACCAGATAACCCTATAAGTGTATAATTGTCACTAAAATGTTTCATCTTTACATGCGACCTCAAAAAATGTCACCGCGCGCCCATGAGGGGTGCGAAATGTACGCTTGATCGCGTCTAGGCTCGCCTTTTCTATGGCGACTATATCGGGCGACGCCATGATCCCCACGTCCGGGACGAGCGGCCTCGTCGAGAAGCCCCAGCAGTCGCACAGGAGCGTTATGTTGGTAAGCATGTTAATAAAGAATATCCTGCCCGGCTCAAACGTATCGAGCACCTCTCTTGTGCAGATCGCCATGCCCCTCTGGAAATCCTTGAATTTAGTCTTGTCTATGGTTATAGCTCCAGTTGGGCATGAATTCGCACAGTGCTGGCAGTAGGTGCAGTGGTGGAAGAAAATCTCATATTCCCCTTTTTCGTTGAATTTATTGGCACCATAGCGGCACGAACGTATACAGATCTCGCAATGCTCGCACTTTTCGGCATCCCATGTAAGGCCTCCCTCAAGGCTGTGGATATCCGACCTCGTCTTAGATGTAACACAGCCCATCGCGATATTCTTGCAGGCCCCGCCGTAAGCGCACGCCCCGTGGCCCTTCACGTGAGAAAAGCAGATAAAGGCGTCGGCATCGTGAATATGCCCCGCCACCTGTATCTCCTTCAAGCTCTGGAAATCCACGGGCCTGGTATAGTAATACTTGTCAAAGATACCCGTGGCCGCAACTATGGGGGCACCTATGACCTCTTCGGTGTAGCCCCGGTCCTTGGCGCCGGCGATGGCGAAGAAGCTATCGGTGACAAAAACGTTACCCCCGGCATCCTTCAGGGCCTTTACCAGGATGCGGACAAACAGGGGGTGGATCGTGGTGTACCCCAGCTTGTTCCCGAGGTGCATCTTCAGCGCGACGTTCTTGTCCTTCACGATATCTTCGAGGGACAGCCGCGCAAGGAGTCGTTCGAATTTGGCTGGCAGGGATGATGTAACCTCAAGCCGATCGACATCGGCAGAAGCGAAATAGACAGTGGAATTCGCTGGACCCATTGATATATCCGGCCTCCTTATCCTTGGCTCCCGGCCTGGAAGCCTGGGTGAGTATACAAAAAAATCATAACACGCGTGGGAGGCTAGCACTGTTAACTGGATAACATTTTGGGGGTGGGAAACTCATGCGGGCGAGCTCTCTGCCGTGCCAGTATGAAAGAGGCTATTAGAGACGCGAGGGTCTGCTGCAGCAAGATGCTTACCGCTGAGGGGAAGGCTACGAGCGGGGGGAAATACGCCAGCGCCACGGCTATCCCGGCCCCATCGTTCCTCATCCCGTTCACGAAAAGCCCGGCGACTACCTGTCCATCCCTGGCCTTGAGGCCGATCTTGAAGACAATGTAGGCAAGGGCGTAAGCAATCAGCGCCTGCACCAGGACGGCGACGATAATGGAAACCGCGGTCGATTTCAGATTGCGTAGATAGGGAACGTTAGCCGCGGCATTGACGGCCATGACCGTAAAGATGCTGATCTTTACGGCTATCCCCAGGTGCGGACGGGCTGGATCGAGGCGCGGCCCATAGCGTTCGTTTAGGAATATCCCAAGCGCCGCCGGGATGGCAACCGCCTTCACGAGGGTGAGGATCAGGCCTGTAGCATCAAAAGAGCCCATTCTACCGGTAAAGAGGCTCAATATAACCGGAAGCGCTCCAACACTCAGGAATGTCGTCATGGTCATCAGCGCTACGCCCAGCGCAAGCTCACCAGCACACAGGCTGATCCACACCCCTGAGGTTATAGCGCTCGGCAGGATGGCCAGGAGTATGTGCCCAATCCCGAGAAGTGGCTCGCCCGGATAGAATAACCGCCCCACGGCATAACCGACTCCAGGCATCACCAGGTAAAATATGAGGGCGGTTGCCACGAAGTATACAGGCTTCCGCAGGGTCTCCTTGAAGCTTGACAGGGTGCAATTCACGGCGCTCCCGAGCATCATCGTGGCAAGGAAGAACGGCACAAGCCCTACAATCTTCGCCGCCCGCTCCCTGAAAACGATGCCGATGATACCGCACACGATCATAAGCCAGAAGATATTTGAAGATAACCAGTCATTCAACTTCCTGGCGACCTGGCCGCGCTGCAGGATCCGGTCGCGGCCTCCTGGACCGGGCCACGGTTTGCACGCCGGGCCCGGTTTCATCTCCGGCTTCATTTCCGGTTTCATTTCTGTAGATATCAGCTCCGGCGAGGTGAATTCGATGGATTTATGGATTCATTTATAAATTCACGGATTTATGGTTATCATATGTCATCCGGCCGCTGGAAGTCAAGCCTTTCACCCCATCGCCCTCAGAGAATGACCGAACGATAGAAATACTCTGAATCCACCTGGCTCCCGTCCTTGATCCTGATGGAGAAGTCATATCTTCCGGGCATTACGGGGCGCCTGAAGCGGCATGAGATGAGGAGCGGCCCCCACTCATCCCCATCCTCAAATTCCCACGTCATGAGGCAGAAGCCCGGATCCAGCGAAGGCGGGTAGCCATTTATATTCATCACAAGCGTCGCGGGGTCAAGATACTTCGGCAGGCCCTTGGAAGCGCGGTCGCTCTCTGAAATACCGGGGAACACGCGGAAATTGAGCTCACGCGCCCTCATGATCAAATCGCGCAATATTTCCATCTCTGTCTTCATCTCCATCTCTACCCCTATCTCCCCTCCATCCTCACCATCTTCATCTTCGCTTCCCGCGTCTCCCGCGGCCCACCTGTGCCCGGCCCATGCCGCCCCCGGTTCAAGGAGTATAACCGGTCTCAGGTTCTTCTTAAAATCCAGCCTGGCCTCTTGAATGCTGCCACCGGCCAGGAGCAGGGTGGAGAGGAACCCCATCAGGGCGTTATATGCGCTTCGCGAAGAAGCCCCGACTGTTACGCGGCCCAGCTGCCTCAGGGTTGATGAGATAAATTTATCGATTCTTGGCTTTACCCAGTGCATCCATATAAAGCGACGCAGCCACCTCACGCTCATAAGCCAGCCGGCCGGGCCAACACCCCTCAAGAGCAGGAGGGGATCTCGTATTATCTCAAGGACCCGCCTCAGGGCCTCATCCCGGTCGATCCCATAGCCCTCCAGACCCCCGTACCCGGGGATGACAAGGGAGCTCGCAAGGTTATAAGCCACCTCAAAGATCGGCGTACCGGGCTGCGAAACTAGGGCGCCGCCGATCGGCCCGATTGGGCTCCGGGGGTTGCGGAATACCCTGTTCCGGCGGGCGAGCTCGCTGATCTCATCGAAGCTCCTCCTGAAGAGGTGCTCGACGACTCTATCAGCGGCCAGTTCAATGTACTCCCGGTCCACAATGGACGAGATATCGCGGCACAGCGACGGGCACCTCACCCGGGCAAGCTCAATCAGAATTCGCAAGCCCGCAATGACGAGATTCATATCCCGCTCGAGGGGCTCTACATCCTCGGGCGGGATTCTGGCCTGGCGGCCGAACTTCTCGGAGGCCGCGGTCAGGAGGTTTGGGTGCGGCGGTCGCCTCGATCCAAACAGCTCAACTCGGGGATTCTCCAGCATGCCTGTGGAATCCCCGTCGAGCATCAATATATCAATGAAGAATTCAAGCAGGCCGTGATCTACAACACGATACCTCTGCAAAAACGGGACCGGGTAATCGGCGCCAAAGATCCTGTGGGAATTCGAGTATCCCGGGAAGGTGGTGACTCCGTCCGCCCCCTCATCCTCATCATCATACCGCCCGCAGCGCCTGCCATCGCGATTCACGCATACATAATGCGAGTACCAGTCCGCTATCTGGTGCGAAACCCAGCCACACGCAATGGCGAAATCCCTGATGTAATCCTCCCTGGAGAGCCACCTCCCCTCATTCCCGGCGCCAGGCCGGCACTCATCAACCAGGCTATAGCCGAAGTTTGGGATGCCCGTTACATCATCGGGGTTGTTGTTATGCGCATAGTCATACGCGAAGAACTGGCGATTGATGATGTGATACGTGGATATCACGTCGGCGCTGTTGCCGGCATAGATGAAAAGCCTCTCAATATCCCTGCCGGAGGTCAGCATCTCGAGGAGCGCCCTGTTGAGCCCCGGGTCGCCACCCCGGGCGAGTCTCTTTGCGCGATCGAGCGCCCGCATGTTTATATAGGGATGTGTAAATGGTCCCATGAATCCCTCCACCTCCAAGGCGCAGCATGCCACATAGTAAATTATATGCGGCTAATTATATGCGGCGCCCGGATGGGGCTGGACCATCCTCATACTCGCACTCGCCGGGACCCCTTGAGGCGATGATAGAGCACCCCGAAGCAACCAGCATGCCGGCCACGCCAAGGAGCACACCGCTCCCGTAGAATGAGCTTGCAAGGCCGAACCTCTCCCCGAGGAATCCCCCCATGAGCGGGCCCACTACAGCGCCCACCGCGGTGACGCTGTTCAAAACGCCATAAGCCCTGCCACGCGCCTCCTTGGGGCTCGCGTAGGCGATAAGCACGTTGGCCGTCACAGAGATGGCCGCGTTAACGAAACCGAAGAGGAACCTGAGGAGGCCCAGGGTAAGAGCCGACCTAGTGAAAGCCTGGAGAGCAGTGAGGACCCCGCCTGCTATGAGGGCTCCTTCGAGAGCCGCGGGGTACCTCGCGTGGGGCATGCGCGAAGCCAGCGGAGCGCCTATGGCTGTCGATATGCCCACCAGGGAAAAGATAACCCCAGTTATCATCTCCACATTGTTTGTTACCATCTGGTCAATGAAGAGCGGGAGCGTGGGCTGTATCGCAAGGATTCCCGCCTGCACAAGGAAGAGAACCGCGTAAAGAAGCCTCAGCGCCGGGTTTTCCAGCGTTGACTTGATATCAGTCATCACGGTAGAACGCACCGTGGATCGCGTCACATTCTCCGAGGCCATAAAAAAGCCAAGGAACGACGCGATCGCCAGCAGGGCCGCGGCAAAGAAAAAGGTCCCCCTTATGCCTATGAGCTGGGCGATAGCCCCGCCGACTACAGGGCCGCAGATTAGCCCCACGGCATTCGCCGTCTGCACCATCCCCAGAGCAAACCCGAGGTCGTCCTCGGGCGTGGTGGTCGCAACGAGGGCTATGGCGGCCGGGATGTAGCCGGATACCAGGCCGTTCACGCCACGAAGCACAAATAGCTGGATATGGTCACGGGCGATGCCCATCAGGATATAGGTGGCCGCTATCCCCAGGCCCGAGCGCATGAGCATGATCCGCTTGCCATACCGGTCCGAGAGCGAGCCCCAGATCGGAGCCATCACACCGAAAGTCAGAAAATTTATAGAAAACATGAGCCCCGACCATATCGATATATTCCGGGCCAGGCCGAGCTCGGAAAGGTACATGGGGAGAAATGGCATCGTGAGAGAGAAAGCTATCTGGGCGATCAGGGTCCCGGCAGAGAGCACCCAGACGTTGCGCCGCCATTGCATCCATTGCATTATTCTAACTACACCTCGTATGCTGCCGCGACTAAAGGGATCTCCTGCAATACCCGATAATACCCTGGTAATACACTGATCTTCCCGCGCCGGCCCCGCGACCGGGGCGGGTCCAGTCTATCCGGACTATGCTATCCGGACTATAAAGTTATTATACAACCAGAAGGTGGCAAATACAAGCTAACGGCTGAGCCATGCCACAACATGCCGCGTTATGCTGCACGGCGATGCCGCCACCACCACATGAATGCCGCGAGCGCTACCGCTGCGACCAGGGCGACCACGGCGCCGACGGTCTCCATACCCCCGCCGATCCCAGATTCCGATACAGGGTGGATCGTGGCCAGGGTCCCGCGAGCGAGGTTATACGAGCTGAGCATCGCCTCTTGGGAATACCTCCCCCGGGCCAGCGCCAGCATGTCTATAACATTCGGGTCGAAGTCGAGATCGCTCCCGCCCCCGAAGACCCAGCTCCCGGGCTTCTCCATGACCGGGCGGTAATCGTCGATCCCAAAGGCGTCCTGGGAACCTATGAGTACATAGTAACGCCAGCGTGACGTCGGCTCGCCCAGAATGGCTCTTGGGACCGCCACCCTTATAGTCTTGCTCTGCGGGAGGACCTCCGCCCTGACTCCTTCAGAGACCCCTTTGCTTTCGGCCGTATCCCGCGCAGTAAATACCCTGCTGCCGCCCCATCCCAGCACTTTGACCTGAAAATCCCACGCATATCTCTTGTCAAAGGCCACCTGGGCGCCGGGCTTTAAGGTCTGGGTCCTACCCTCCCCGCTTACGCTATCAATGTAGATGTTGATCAGCTGGTGGCTGAAGCCCTCGGGCGCATTCCAGGGGTTGGTTATCTCCTTGAAGGTCGAGTCGAAGTACACATACTCTGAATTATAGCTGACAGAGAAATGGATGAGGTCAAACAGGCCATCGTGCTGAAATACCTTGTGCAGCGGGTAGACGTATGAACCTGGACCGTGATCATCGCCCTCGGGGTCGTCCATGTCGAAAACGACTCTCGCCTGGCCCTGTGCCTGCAGCTGCCCCTCGAGGTAGGTCCCAAAGAGGATAAATAAAAAAAGTGCTAGTGCCAGCGTCAGGAGAACAATGATAAGCGACCGTGCAATATTAAGCTGTTGCCGGCCCCTCGACATCAGAAACCCCTCCCCGGTCTCCGGTCTTCTTTATATTTTATATGCCTCCATTTCCTCCTCACCATACGGTGATAACGCTAACACTAGATTATTCGCCAGCCCTCAAAGTATTCCTGGGGCATGGGGCCACGGGGGTGGCGAGCCCTCCACCCCCGTCAATGTCCCTGTCAATCACGCCGGCGCAAGCTTGAGGGCCAGCGTCGCCGCTCCCACGATCCCGGCGTCCGACCCCAGCTGGGCTGGCACTATCCTCACAGCCTCCCGGGCCCCCTCAACGGCCCGCTCCCTCACAGTTGTACGCACGGTATCAAACAACATATCCCCTATCCTCGAAACCCCGCCGCCTATGACCACAACCTCGGGGTTCAGTATGTTTACCAGGTTGGTAACCCCGAGGCCCAGATAGGTGGCTGCCTCGCGGATGATGGCCAGCGCCACGCCATCGCCGGCCAAAGTAGCCCTGGCCACGACCTCTGCGTTGACGCCTGCATCCCCCCCGGCGATCTCCCGGATCATCGTCTTCTCGCCCGCGGCTATGGCTTCACGAGCCATGCGCGCTATCGCCGTCCCAGAGGCCATGGCCTCGAGGCAGCCATACTGCCCACACCCGCATTGCGGGCCATCAGGCTTTATTATCGTATGGCCAACCTCTCCGGCCACGAATGTAGATCCGCTGTAGACATCACCATTGATTATAATCCCACCGCCAATGCCGGTGCTCACGGTTATGTAGATCATGTTCTTCGCGCCCTGCCCCGCGCCGAACCTCAGCTCACCTAGGGCTGCGAGATTCGCGTCGTTTTCGAGGTAGACCGGGATGCCAAGCTCAGCTTCGACCATGTCCTTAACAGGGACATTATGCCACTTGAGGTTGGGAGCGAAAATCACCACTCCGCTTACCGGATTCAACGGGCCTGGGCTCCCGATACCGATCCCTCTAACGTCGCCCGCAGCTATGCCGAGCGTCGCCATAACCTCCGTGATCCCGCCAGAAATCCGGGATATGACGGGGCCCACCCCCTCGCCTGGCAGGGTCGGCCTGGTGAGCCGCGCCGCTATGTTTCCCTCGGCATCCATGACGCCAAAGGCGATCTTCGTGCCCCCCAGGTCAACCCCGATAACCCATCTCTTCATTGCTGACCCCCATCTCCATCTCCATCTCAACTTCTCCGTCTCTATCCCCGTCTCCGTCTCTATCTCCTTTTTTAGCTCTATTCCCATCCCGAATACCGAATATTCATGCTCGAGGGGCTTGCGACCCGCCGCCTACTTGACCTTCGCGAGCTCGCCCTTGAGATAGTCGATGGCAGCTACCGGCGTGGGATCCACGCCATAAAGGAATGCCAGATATGCGCTGGCGAAATCTCCCACATAGATGAGGGACAAGAGCCGTGCCAGCTCTGACCCGCCCGTGCTCCACACCTCATCGATGCCTGAAGCATTGGCCATCAAGGACTTTGTTATCTCCATCCGCTTCTGGACCCTCGGATGATCTCCCTTATCGCGAAGGAGGACGACATAGAGCTGACCTGCTATGCCCCTGGGCGCGCCCCAGCCCACCGTCTCATTATGGTTCATTTCGGGGAAAATATTAGAGACGGCATAGGTCTTGCTATTTTCGTTGATCTGGCACTTCCAGCGGAGGGCCGCCGTGCCCGGCCACCCGGACGATCCATAGATAACTGGAATCTTATCCAACATCCTCGCGGCAAGCCTCTTGCTCTGATTGACAGACCCCGGAGATTCGGGTCCGAGAACCTTTCGAAGCTCAATGAGGACATCGACTGCTTCCGCGAGATCCCCTGACTTGTCCGCAATGAGGCCAAGTTTTCCCAGGACGGCCAGCGTCGGAATGAAGAGGTAACCCAGAGCGGCCCTGGGAACAAGCGTTCCCGGTATCCTTATCACCGGCACCCCGTCACCTGCAGCCAGCTCCGCGAGCTTCCCTCCCGATGTGATACAGAGAATCTTCGCGTTCCTCGCTCTAGCCGCCTGATATGAGCTTATGGTCTCTTCCGTGTTCCCTGAATAGCTCGAGGCAATAACCAGCGAATCCCTATCAACAAACCCCGGCAGGTCGTAATCCCGGCTCACGACAACAGGAATGTTGAGTTCAGGTCCGGCCAGGGTCCTCAGGAGATCCCCGCCGATGGCCGAGCCGCCGAGCCCCGCCACAACGATATTGCGAGCCGCTGCAAAATCGCCGGGGATGTCCACCCTGGATGCCATCTCCCACGCCTCCCGGCACTGCTCGGGCAGGCCCTGTATGAATCCCATCATCCCGCGCGGATCAGCCTTCTTCATAGTCTCGACATCGTCCAGATTTATATTTGCCTGTGTCATCTCGTCGGATAAACCCCCTTATCTCATCCTTATCTCACGGTCTCATGGTCCTATGCCGTAATCTAACGCCTAATGCCGCAATCTAACGCGGAGAAAACACCGCAATGCGCTATAAAGGGATAGTCAGGAATATAATTCCCAACTATCCCTTGCCCAAACGCGTCAAGCCGGTTTTCTAGGTTGCAAGATTACACCTCGTCACCGGATTACGCCTCTGCGCGGCCTTCCGGCCTTCCGCTACCTACCTGATAGCCCTCTCGGTCTTCTTATCGAACAAGTGGGCCTGATCGGTGTTGAAGACAACCTGGATATCAGCACCGTCAGTGGCGCGCGTCTTTGCATCGACCCTCGCGACAAAGGACTGCGGGCCATTCGACAGATACAGGTAAGCCTCCGAACCCATCGGCTCCATGACATCCACCGTGGCCTTGACGATCCTGTCAGCCACAGGATTGGGGACAAGATCCTTATCGTCGATATGCTCAGGCCGGATCCCGAAGATCACTTCCTTGCCCACATACTCCCCGATCCGCTCGAACCTGTTTGCGGGGAGCTTCACCTTGAAGCTCTCGCAGTCGGCGTAATAATCGTCACCCTCCTTGGTAATCCTGGCATCCAAGAAGTTCATTGCGGGACTGCCGATGAACCCGGCGACGAAAACGTTATCCGGGTGGGAGTATATCTGAAGCGGCGCGCCAACCTGCTGTATGAAACCATCCTTCATGACCACGATCCGGTCGCCCATCGTCATGGCCTCGGTCTGGTCGTGGGTTACATAGATGATGGTCGTCTGCAGCCTGTTGTGCAGCTTGCTGAGCTCAGATCTCATCTGCACCCTGAGCTTTGCATCAAGGTTTGAAAGCGGCTCATCCATCAAGAATACCTTTGGCTCGCGGACTATAGCGCGTCCTAGGGCAACCCTCTGTCGCTGGCCGCCAGACAGCTCCTTGGGCTTCCGGTTGAGAAGGTTCTCGATGCCCAGGATCCGGGCCGCCTCCTTCACCCGCTTGTCGATCTCGGCTTTGGGGAACCTGCGCAGTTTGAGACCAAACGCCATGTTATTATATACATCCATGTGGGGATATAGCGCGTAGTTCTGGAAGACCATTGCGATATCCCGGTCCTTGGGGGGCACATCATTTACCACGTTATCCCCGATATAGATGCTTCCGCTCGTGATTTCCTCGAGGCCGGCAACCATCCTCAAGGTTGTGGACTTGCCGCACCCGGAGGGACCTACCAGCACAAGAAATTCCTTGTCCTTTATTTCCAAAGTAGCGTCATTAACCGCAATGACGTTACCGAATGCTTTAGTAACATGGTCGAGAAATACTCTCGCCATCCTCATGCCTCCTTAAATCGACGTTAAAATAAGCGTAACGTCTACGCGTGATTTGAATCATCCAGTTGAGAATTGACTAAGAAATCACGTGATTCAATTTCGACCTGATCCCCGGCGACACACCGCCGCCCGGGTTCCCCGCCACCTCTGGCGAGAGCTCCTGTAAAAAGCCCCAGCTCCAGGGAGCATGCTACGCCTGGCTTCTCACTCGCGACGAAAGGCTATAGTAGACCAAGCTTCAGTCAAGCTCTTTACGCCGGGTCATTATTCGGATATATTGTCATTAATACATTTTTGAATGATCTATTTAAATTCAGGAATGAGATCTCCCCCCTCCAATCCCCCTTTCATAACGCATATCCCACGCAATTCATGTCAAACCGAGATATCTTCAGGTGTTTCTGCGGTTTCAGGAGCCGGACTGTATAACACACCTGAGAACCCCTGGTAACGGCCCTGTCCCCCATTAAGGCCATTTCTGATATTACTTATTCAACAAAAGTTTCACATATCCTCCTTAGATTTGAGGATTTTTTGTGTTTTAAGGGCTAATCCAGGTCAAATCAACACCACAATAATTATATCATATTTGAAAGTCCCCGGGGCATCAACCCCGGGGACTCGTGTGCAAGGAGGGTATCCTCCTGCAAGAAGGGAGGAGGTTTTAGTATTATGTTGTATGCTGTATTATGTGCTGCGTTACATGCTACGTATGTTTCGGTGACTAGAACTCGATCTTGAGGCCTGCAGTGGCCGAGAGGCCGTCAACTATGTCGTCATCGTAGCCCTTGTCGTAATTCACCGCGAATTTGATCCCGTTGGGCGCGGTGTAAGCCACGCTGCCGAGGTAGCTGCGGTCGTCGCCCTGCACCTTCGCCTTGCCCGTCAGCTCAACGGCGTTGAGTATGGGCACGGGCACCGTCGTGCTGGCCTCGACCTTGTGCTCAGCCGGGGCGTTGCTCTTCATGGTCAGGTCGTATTTAGCGTCTACACTAAGTGGCCCGACTGGGAGAGCCCGCTCCGCCCCGAACGTGATGGTTGTGAGCTCGTCAGGATCGCCCTGGTGTATCGCGCCCTGGGCCAGCTCATAGCCACCCTTGAGTTTGAAGCCCTCGAACATGGTCTCAGCCTTCACGCCGTAGACCGTCTTGTCGCCCTCGGGCCGCTCGTATACCACATCAACCGGGGCCTGCTCGTACTTGTCGACGCTCCCGGTGAGGGTCACGCCCTGGATATCCATAGTGGCCTCGGCCTTGACGCCCTTCTGCCCGACATTTGCGCCGACCACGTTGGTGGCCACGCCATCGTCATCAACGGACCTGTCGCGATAGATGGGGTTGAATGCCGCGTCGAAGTTCCTGTACCCGACCTTGACTCCCAGACCGGGGATCATGGAGTTGGCATCGAGTGCAGCCTCAACCTTCGTCGCGGATGCGTTTGATGCCTCATCGTGAGCATATACCCCGCTGAGGCTGATGGCCTGGATCGGCGAGAACGCCAGGCTGCCGACATATGCGAGCTTGTCATTGGCGTTCACCATGGCGCCCTTGACATCGAAGCCCTCGACATTGGCGGCAAACGACGCGCCGCTTGCGACGAACCTTGTTCCATTCGTCTCAGGTAGCCCGGAACCGACCTCGTGCTTGAAGTCCTCATCATCCTGGGCCATGCCCGAAGGATTGATCGGTTCACGCGTGCCGGGGTCCCAGCCGTAAAACACGTTCACGGTCGCGGGCCCGAGCTTGATCCCGTCAACTGAGGCGCCCTCTATCACGGCATCGGTCTCGCTCGCCGCGAGGATGTAAGGCGAGTAGTCGAGGGTGAGGTCGCCCAACCTGGTGGTGACCTCTTGGCCACCCGGTAGGTAGGGGCCTACCGCCTGGACGTATGCCTTCTCGATCGTGAGGCCGTTGGGCCCTAGGACTGTTACGGGGGTCAGGCTCCCGAGGGTGCCCGCTGCTGGCTTATCACCAGACTGAAGCGGAGCACCCTGCTGTCCGCTTTCGGGCTTCCAAAACGGCGCCCACTCGACCGGCTTGAAGCCGATGAACGCCTTGATGCGGTCGCCCTCATCAAATGAGATCCCCAGGTTCAGCCTGAGATCCCCGGTCCCCTTGAAGCTCTCCTGGTCGCTCAGGGTGAGCTTGCTCTCAAGGGACCCGTTAACCTGCACCTTGGGCGCTGCCATAACTGGTAATGCCATTGCTACGACCAAGGCTGCAACCAGTGCTATAGTCAGTTTTCTCATGTTTCGAATCCCCCTTGGTTAGTTGCTGCGATTTAGTGCTATGACTGTGTTCGATTGTATCTGTGCTGCGTCTTGTGCTGCGACGGGGGAACATCAGATAGAGTATCCTTGTTTCCTCTTCATCCGTTCCCGTGAGCGCTTAGTGTGCTGCGTCTCTATCAACCCCCCGGTCTCCGCGCAAACCTCGGGGTTCACCTCCTTTCATGCTGCGTTTCCGGAGGGATGATATTCGTTAAATTTGACCATTGCTGGTTTCTAAACAAAATATTCTCCGCCTTTCTTTTGATTCCTTCTTTTTAATCGCTATTGCTGCTATGTAAGTAATGGAATGTGCGCCGTAATATCCCTGGTCTTCCACCATGAATGAAAATGAGGAAGGTATTTCTACCTTCCTCCTCATTATATCAGCCCGGCGTAAGCCATGCGCGCACTGGGAGGTGAGTAAGTAGGTCCGCGAGCTCAGGGGTCAATTCGCTCGCAGACCTACTTACTTACCTCATCATGACAGGCCGAACTCAGCGAAAAGCGCCCGCACCGCCAGCGGAGCATCCTCCTCCTTGATCAAGCACGAAATCGTGATCTCCGAATCCACCGTCTGCATTATAGAGATCCCCTCGCGGTAAAGCGCCTCCACGACACGGGCGACTATGCCGGGTACCTCCTGCATCCCGGCTCCCACCACCGACACCTTGGCGCAGCCTCGCAGGCACTCACACTGGAAATCCTCGCGCGCCAGGGCCTCGATGGCCTGATCCGCAAGCTGGTCTTTAACTGTAAAGATGATGCTGCCGGGGCTCATGTTGACGAAGTCGATGCTGATCCTCGCCTCGCTCATAGCCTTGAAGACGCGAACCTTTGCCGCCGCCTCATCATCGCTCCGCGGGACGCATACGGTGATCCTGGCCAACCCCCCGCTGTGGGTAACCCCCGTAATCACACGTGTGGGCTTCCCGCCCGTGATCAAGGTCCCTTTCGCATCCGAGAACGTATTTCTCACGCGGACGGGAATGCCTGCATCCCTTGCTATCTCAACCGCCCGCGGATGGACGACCTTTGCCCCATTGTGCGCGAGCTCGCATATCTCGTCATACGTCATGGTCTCGAGGACCCGGGCCCCGCCCGTGACCCTCGGATCCACGCTCATAACCCCATCCACATCTGTATAGATCTCAACCAGCTCGGCCTTTAGCGCTGCCCCCAGCGCAGTGGCGGTCGTATCGCTGCCACCCCTGCCCAGGGTGGTCACGTCGCCCGCGAGCGTCATCCCCTGGAAGCCCGCGATTATGGGTATCCGCCCGTCTTTCACATGGGTAAGTATCCGGTCCGGCCCGATGCCCAGTATGCGAGCCTCCTGGAAGTTATCATCCGTCACGATGCCCGCCTGGCCGCCGGTCATGGCAACCGCATCAAGCCCCGCCTTTCGCAGGGTTTGAACCATCACCACCGTGGAGATGATCTCACCGCAGGAAACCAGGAGGTCGAATTCGCGCGGCCTGATCTCATGATGGACATTCTTCGCAAGGTCGATCAGGGTATCGGTTGCGTAGGGATCCCCCCTCCTCCCCATAGCCGATACCACGACCACCGGCGCATAGCCCCCAGCCTTTGCCTGCATGATTTTTGCCACAGCCTGTTCACGGGCGTGCGCCGTAGCCACCGATGTGCCCCCAAATTTCTGGACAACTATCCTCAGGTTTGCCGCCATATCGCATCTCTCTCCCACTTTATGCCGTTCTTCCTCCGATCAGCTCTTATCCTGTATCCTGGAAAGGGCCTGCCTCGCCCGGGCTATGGCCTCCTCCACCCTCTCGCGGGCCGTCCCGCCCGGCACTGCCCTGGCGGCCACCGACGCCTCGGCGGAGACCGCACCCTTTATGTCTTCATCAAACAACCCAGAGAATGACCTCCACTCTTCCAGGGACAGCTCCTCCAGGTTCTTCCCTTCTCTTGTGCAATAAAGTACTATCCTGCCCACGATCTCGTGGGCGCTCCTAAACGGGATGCCCTTTCGGGCGAGGTAGTCGGCGACGTCGGTGGCTGTCATAAAGCCCGCCCCGGTCGCCGCCATAAGCCTCTCCTTATTGATCTTCATCGAGCGGAGCATGGGCCGGATGACCGACAGGCACGCCTTGAGCGTATCAACCCCATCGAAGAGCGCCTCCTTGTCCTCCTGCATATCCTTATTGTAGGCGAGGGGCAGCCCCTTCATAACGACGAGGATGGATACCAGGCCGCCGTAAACCCTCCCCGTCTTGCCTCTGATCAACTCCGCGATATCGGGATTCTTCTTCTGCGGCATTATGCTGCTCCCTGTGGCGTAAGCGTCGTCGAGCTCGATATACGCAAATTCCGAGCTCGACCAGAGCACTATCTCCTCGGAGAGCCGGCTCAGGTGCATCATGGTGATAGCGCAGGCCGAGAGGGTTTCGATCACGAAATCCCTATCGGATACCGCATCGAGGCTGTTTCTGGTAATTCCATCAAAACCGAGCAGGGACGCGAGGCGTTCCCTGTCCACCGGGAAGGTCGTGCCGGCCAGGGCGCCCGAGCCCAGCGGCAGGATATTTGCGCGCCTTGCGCAGTCCCGGAACCTCTCCGCGTCCCTCTCGAGCATCTCGAAATACGCCATGAGATGATGAGATAGCAGCACGGGCTGGGCCCGTTGGAGGTGCGTATAGCCGGGCATGATGCAATCCAGGTTCTCGCTGGCGATCTCCACAAGCGCCCGCTGGAGGGACCTGATCAGGCCTGTAATCGAGGCGATCTCCCTGCGCACATAGAGCCGGGTGTCGGTCGCCACCTGGTCATTCCGGCTGCGGCCCGTGTGAAGCTTCCTGGCAACCTCGCCGACCTTCGCCTCCAGGAGGCGCTCGATATTAGTATGGATATCCTCGGACTCCAGCGAGAACTCCACGGAGCCGGCTTCTATATCCTCAAGGATCGCCTTCAGGCCCTCGACAAGCGCGCCAGCCTCATCTTGATCTATGATCCCGCACTCCCCCAGCATCCTGGCATAGGCGATGCTTCCTTCGATATCCTCACGATAGAGGCGCTTGTCAAAGGAGATCGAGGCGGCGAATTTATCGACGATACCCTCGGTTGGCTTTGTAAAGCGCCCGGACCACAGTTTCAAAAAACATCTCTCCCTGTGACTCAGACTCTATAGCTCAGACTCTATGACTCAGACCTTGGAGCCCCTCCTGACCCTGGCTGCTACCCTTGTGGGGAGGCCCCAGATATCAATGAAGCCCTTCGATGCCCTGTGATCAAACATATCGCCCTTATCGTAGGTGGCAAGGGAGTGGCTGTAGAGGGAGTAAGGCGACTTCCTGCCGACGACAGTTGCGCTGCCCTTGAAGAGCTTGACCCTCACCGTGCCGGTGACATTCTCCTGTGTCTTGTCGATAAACGCATCGAGGGCCTCACGCAACGGCGAGAACCAGAGGCCGAAATAGATCATCTCAGCGTATTTCTGGTCTATGATGGGCTTGAAGTGATACGTCTCGCGCGGCAGCGTCAGGCTCTCGAGGTCCTTGTGGGCCTGGATCAGCACAACGGCGGCCGGAGCTTCGTAGATCTCGCGCGACTTTATGCCGACAAGGCGGTTCTCGACCTGGTCGATCCTGCCCACCCCGTTCGCGCCGGCGATCTCATGCAACCTCGAGACAAGGTCCACGGGGTTGAGCCCCTTGCCATCCAGCGCCACGGGGATGCCCTTTTCAAAGGATATCTCGATATGGGTCGGAGAATCAGGCGCCGAAGCTGGGGATTTCGTCCAGCCGAATGCATCCTCCGGCGGCTCGACCCATGGATCCTCGAGAACGCCGCACTCTATGCTCCGGCCCCAGAGATTATCATCGAGGCTATAAGGGCTATCCACTGTTATGGGAACGGGTATGCCGTTGGCCTTAGCATACTCTATCTCCTCTTCGCGGGACATGGGCCATTCGCGGACCGGCGCGATCACCTCGAGGTCCGGGTTCAATGCGGCAATCGACACGTCGAATCGCACCTGGTCGTTCCCCTTGCCCGTGCACCCGTGAGCCACGGCGTCGGCCCCCTCCTTCTCGGCTATATCAACCAAAATCTTACATATCAAGGGCCTGGAAAGGGCGGCGCTGAGCGGGTACCTCCCCTCATAAAGGGCGTTTGCCCGCAGGCTGGCAAAGGCGTATCCCCTCAGGAATTCATCGCGCGCATCTACGACATAGCTCTTGGAGGCCCCGATCTTGAGGGCCTTTTCTTTGATGAAATCCAGGTCCTTGTTGGCTCCGACGTCTACGGCGACGGCGATAACCTCGGCCCCATATTTCTCCTGGAGCCACTTGATTGCGACCGAGGTATCGAGACCGCCGGAATAGGCGAGGACTATCTTCTTTATCCCTTCCATCGGTTGATTCTCCCCTCTCGATATTTGTCAACTCCATAACTTATCAGGCGGAACACTTGTTAGGCAGCGATTCACCAATCATCGATCACTGATCAAGCACCGATCATCGATCAAGCATCGGTCACCGGTCATCAATCACCCGCTGGTACTGGACATCAGCAAGGCCATTATAGCCTTCTGCACATGCAGCCTGTTCTCCGCCTGGTCGAATACTATCGAATGGGCCCCCTCGATAACCCCATCAGTGATCTCCTCGCCGCGGTGGGCCGGCAGGCAATGCATGACGAGCACATCCTCCCTCGCCGCGCCCACCAGGCGCTCATTCACCTGGTAAGCCTGAAACGCCCTCACGCGGGCGTCGTGCTCAGCCTCCTGCCCCATGCTGGCCCAGACGTCCGTGTAGATTACATCCGCATCCTTGACGGCTGCAAACGGGTCATGGGTGATCTCGATCTCACACCCCCACCCCACCGCAGCAGCGTCTGACCTGGCCAGCTTCACCACATCCTCCGCTGGCTCATAGCCCTTGGGCGTTGCGACCGAGATATTCACCCCAACCTTGGCCGCTCCAAAGAGAAGAGAGTGGGCCATGTTATTACCATCCCCCACATAGGCCAGCTTCAGCCCGCGCAGCCTGCCCCTCCTCTCGAGGATCGTATAGTAGTCCGCCAGCGCCTGGCAGGGGTGCAGGAGATCCGTAAGGCCGTTTATCACGGGCACGGTGGCGCACCTGGCGAGCTCGAGGACGTCGTCGTGGGCATAGGTGCGGATCATGATCCCGTCCACATATCGCGAGAGCACCCGCGCCGTGTCCGCGATGGTCTCCCCGCGCCTCAATTGCAGGTCCTGCGCGCTGAGGTAGAGCGCATGCCCGCCCAGCTGACACATGCCAACCTCGAATGAAACGCGAGTCCGCGTCGAGGCCTTGGTAAAGATCATTGCGAGCGTCTTCCCTTCGAGTATCCTGCGAGCCTCCCCCGCGGGCACCTGGGTCTTTAGAAGGCGCGCGACATCAAAGATCTTCCCCACCTGGCTGGCCTCGAGGTCGTGAATTGAAATGAGGTCCTTACCCCGCAGGCTGCGGGCTGCGTGATCATCCAGGAAACTCAGCATCTCAGTCACACCATCACCCCTCCCTCCGCTATGCTATGCGCCGGTGAATACACGCTTCAGCGCAAGCGCCAGGATCGACAAGCCCTCATCTATATCCTCCCGCGTCACGATGAGGGGCGGCACGAGTCGCAATGTATTATCGCCGCAAGCAGTGGTCAGGAGGCCGTTTTTCATAGCCTCTGCGACCACATCGCGAGCCCGCCCGGCGAGCCCGATCCCAACCATGAGACCCACGCCGCGCACCTCGGTGATCTCCGGAACACCCGTGGCCAGCTTCTTCAGTCCATCCCGCAGGTAATCCCCCATCACCCGGGCGTTTTCGATTATGTTCTCATCCCTCAGGGCCTCGAGCACCGCGATGGCAGCCGCCGTGGCCAGGGGATTCCCGCCGAAGGTGGAGGCGTGGCTCCCCGGTCCAAACGCCCCCGCAACCTCATCCCGGGCCAGGACCGCCCCTATCGGCACGCCCCCCGCGAGCGACTTGGCAAGCGTTATGATGTCGGGCTCGATCCCATAGTGCTCATAGGCAAACATCTTCCCCGTGCGGCCAAGCCCCGTCTGGACCTCGTCTATTATAAGGAGGCACCCGACTTTCTTACATATTTCCCACGCGCCCCTCAGGTACTCCGGAGTCGCGGGGCGAACCCCGCTCTCGCCCTGGATCGCCTCGAGCATGACCGCGCATGTCTTGTCGGAGCATGCGGCCTCGAGCGCCGCAAGATCGTTATACGGCACGTGCTCGAAGCCGGGCACGAGGGGTTCGAACCCCTTCTGGTATTTGGGCTGGCCTGTAGCGCTGATCGCTGCGAGGGTCCGGCCATGAAAGGAATCATGGGCTGATATGATCTTGAACCTCCCCTCGCCGGACTTCATACTGGTGTACCTGCGCGCGAGCTTGATCGCGGCCTCATTGGCCTCCGCGCCGCTGTTGCAGAAGAAGGCCTTGCCGAAGTGGGTCCCGCTGACCAGCAACCTGGCCAGGTGGGCCTGCGGCTCTATATAATAGAGATTTGAACAGTGAATCAGGGTCTCGGCCTGTCGCTTTATGGCCTCAACCACCCGCGGGTGGCAGTGACCCAGGGAGTTCACGGCTATACCTGCGACGAAGTCCAGGTATTCCCCTCCCTCGGAATCCACGACCCTGACGCCGCTCCCCTTCACCAGGGCCACAGGGAAGCGCGAATAGGTATTCATGACATATTCCCTTGTCAAATCCATGATGCGGCCCGCCCTGCTCGTGCCCATGCCTACGCTGGTCCCCGCAACATTATTCCCCGCAACACTACTATCGCCATTACCGTCACCAATATTACAGGTGTTACAGGTCACAGAATATCACTGCCCCTTTACAACCATAGTCCCGATTCCCTTATTCGTAAATATCTCGAGCAGGAGCGAGTGGACAACCCTCCCATCGATTATGTGGGCCCGGCTCACCCCAGCCTCGAGCGCGTTCACGCATGCTTCCAGCTTGGGGATCATCCCACCCGAGATGCACCCGTCATGAATCATATCCCGGACGTCCTCGGCGCCTATCAAGGAGATCAGGGATGTCCTGTCCTCGGGGTCCGCGAAAACCCCCTCGACATCCGTTAGGAGGATGAGTTTATCAGCCTTCAACGCGGCCGCGATATGACCGGCTACGTGATCAGCATTGATATTATACGGTCGCCCTTCCGCGTCGCTTGCAATCGGGGCTATTATGGGGATGAAACCCTCCCTGCTCAGGACATGGAGGATATCCGGGTTGACAGTCTCTACATCTCCGACAAGGCCGAGGTCGGAGCTATGCTGCCGCGCCATGAGGAGATTCCCGTCGCGTCCCGAGAGGCCGACACCCTTCCCCCCACTCTTGTTTATCAGGGCGACTATCTCCTTGTTTATCCGCCCGGCGAGGACCATCTCCACGATATCCATCGTCTCCTGGTCGGTCACCCTGAGGCCGTTGATGAACTGGGGCTTCTTCCCAAGCCTATCCATCATCTGGGAGACCTCGGGCCCGCCACCGTGAACGACCACAGTGTTTATACCAATATATTTTAATAGCACTATATCCTTGGTGACCGCCTCTTTGAGGCCGGGGTCGGTCATCGCGCTCCCGCCGTACTTGATGACGACCGTCTTACCGCAGAACATCCGGATGTAGGGCAGTGCCTCGATCAGGATCCTGGCCTTCTCAGCTACCTTTTCCACCGAGCCCCTCCCCCTTTCCCGCTAACCTTATCCTGAAACCTAATAAACCTAACTACCTAACTCCTGTAACTTGCATTGATCTTCACGTAATCGTATGTCAGATCGCACGTCCAGGCCGTGGCTGTCTGATCGCCGCTCCTGAGATCGATTGTCAAAACAACATCGCGCTTGCGCAGCTCGTTCCTGGCCTCCTCTTCATTGAAGGGAACGGCCGCCCCGCCCCCGGCTGTCTTGACATTGCCTATGAAGATGTCAACCTTCCCCGGGTCGAATTCTGTACCCGAATAACCAACTGCCGCGATAATCCTCCCCCAGTTTGGGTCCTCGCCGAATATGGCCGCCTTGACGAGGTTCGAGGACGCGACAGCCCTGGCCGCCAGCCTCGCATCTGTGACCGTGGGCGCGCCCAGGACTCTGACCTCGACAAACTTGGTGGCGCCCTCCCCGTCGCCGGCGATCATCCTCGCAAGCTGCATAGTGGCACCATCGAGCGCAGCCTTGAATTCCATGAAATCCCGCCCCGGGACCGTCACCTTGGGATTGTCCGCCAGGCCGTTGGCGAGGATGGCCACCATATCGTTGGTGCTGGTGTCGCCATCTACAGTTACCATATTGAACGACTTTTCAACAGATTCCCGGAGGGCCGTTTTTAAGAGGCCCGGGTCGATGGCGGCGTCCGTGGTGAGGAACGCCAGCATGGTCGCCATATTGGGGTGAATCATTCCCGACCCCTTGGCCATGCCTCCGATCCACACCCTTGATGGGCCGAGCGTGAAGTCGACGGCGACCTCCTTGGTCCGGGTGTCGGTGGTCAGTATCGCCTCTGCAGCCTCCTGTGAGCCTTCGCGGCTGAGCCGGCCTGCAGCCTCGCGGATCCCAGCCTCGATCTCATTGATCGGGAGCTTGACCCCTATGACGCCCGTGGACGCAACCACCACCCTGTCGGGAGCGATCCTCAGTTCGCTGGCGGCGACCTCCGCCATGCGCGAGGCGTCTCTCATGCCGGCCTCGCCCGTACAGGCGTTGGCGTTGCCGCTATTCGCCACGATAGCCTGGGCCCTGCCCGCAGCGATATTCCTGAGCGTCAGGAGAACCGGCGCCGCCTTTACCTTATTAGTCGTGAAGAGGCCCGCGGCGCTGGCCTCAACCTCCGAGCATATGAGGGCAAGATCCTTCCCGCCCTGCTTTTTCACGCCGCAGTGCACACCTGCGGCCATATATCCCCTGGGAGCCGTGACACCGTTCTGGCTCATCCTCTACCCCCCCTGTCTGGCAACCCCCTGTTTGGCTATACCGGCTATGCCGTCCGGCCTCGACCCGCAATCCGCGGGTTGGCCCGCAACCCACAGTTCGACCCACAACCCGCAGGTCACGGTCACGGGAAGAGCGGGGGGCGGTCGAGGCCGCAGCCCTCATCAATGCCAAACATTATATTCATATTCTGGACAGCCTGGCCCGCCGCCCCCTTCACCAGGTTGTCGATTGCCGCCATGATGACGACCCTTCCAACCCTTTCATCGAGCCGCAGCCCTATATCGCAGAAGTTCGACCCCCAGACGGCCTTGGTCTGGGGCAGGCGCCCGCCATCCAAAATGCGGACGAAACGTTCGCCGCGATAGAAGTCCCTGTAAAGCTGGATCAGTGAGTCTATGCTGATCCCACCGCCGGCCGCCTGGACCGGGGCGAGGTTCGCATAAACTGTGGTCAGGATTCCCCGGGTGATGGGAACTAGGTGGGGCGAGAATGAAACCCTTATGTCCCCCCCACGCAAGAGGGAAAGCTCCTGCTCGATCTCGGGCGTGTGACGGTGGCCCGGGATGCCGTAAGGCCTGGCATTTTCGTTGCATTCCGGGAAATGATAGCTCTGCGACGGGGAGCGCCCCGCCCCCGAGACCCCTGACATCGAATCAATAATGATGCTGGAAGGATCGACGAAGCCTGTTCTCATGAGGGGCGCCAGTGCCAGGATCGCGCTCGTGGGGTAACAGCCTGGATTCCCGACGATGCGCGCCCCTCTTATAGACTCCCGGTGCAATTCGGGCAACCCGTAGACGGCCTCTACAAGGAGAGCCGGGGCATCGTGTTTCCTTTTGTACCAGGCTTCGTATACGCCCGCATCGCGGAAGCGAAAGTCCGCCCCGAGGTCGATCAGTTTGACACCCGCGCCACCCGCGCCGACCCCGGCGCTCTTCCCCATGACGCTCCTTGCTATCTCCATCGCAACCCCGTGGGGAGCGGCCGTGAATATAACGTCAGATCGCTCCGCAACCTCGACGGGAGCCAGGCCCTCACACACCAGTTCCGTGCCCCGGGGACCGGCCAGCCCGAGCAGGTTGGGGAAAATGTGGCCGAGCGGCTGACCTGCATAAGTCCGAGATGAAACACATGTTATCTCAACCCCAGGGTGCCCAAGCAGAATCCGCGCCAGCTCCCCGCCTGTGTACCCAGAGGCGCCTATTATGCCAACCCTTATCATCTTTCCCTCCACTGCATTCCCGAGATTCCCTTGATCTATCATATCGCATCGCACTTAAACATCTCGCTTATACACTCCACGTCTATATCATATATCACGCCTATATCGCGCCTGCACATCACGCCTGCCGCCTGCCATATCCCACCTACGCGCTCCACTTATACACTCTCCTGGTCCTTCGGTTTAGAGCCATGATTCCCACCGAGGTCCTCCGACGACGCGCAGAGGACATGCAGCGCATGCAATATTTGTCGTATGCAATATTTATACAGCATATTCGCATAAATATTCATTCCATAAAGCCCCTGAAACTAAAAAACCCACTCTAACCTCGATTCCACCCGGCCTCCAGGTTAAAAGGGCGCCCGTGTCCACATGTGCACACCTGCAAACACGGTCCCGGGCTATCCGCCACCCTATCCCTAATCCTGCCCTATCCTGGCCCGAGGACTGGACCTGGATCGGATAGCCCGGTAAAATGCCGCCAATCATAACCAGTCATAAATCGCCGATTTACAGGTTAAACGTCCCGTACTTCTTGAAGTGTTCCACGAGCCCGCCGTCAGACAGGATTTTGAGCATGACAGGGGGCAGTGGTTTCGCCTGGATCTCTATCCCCTTGGTTATATTCCGCACCACCCCCCTGCCGAGATCAACCTCGAGCTCGTCACCGCTATCAATCTGGCTCGTATCACACTCAACCACCGGCAGACCCTTATTGATAGCATTCCTGTAGAAGATCCTCGCAAATGATTGCGCAATAACCGCGCCAATATGCGCATGTTTTATGGCGAGCGGCGCTTGCTCCCGCGATGAGCCGCAGCCGAAGTTCCTCCCGGCGACTATGAAATCCCCTTCCCTGACCTTATTGTAAAACTCGGGATCGAGGTCCTCCATTACGTGCTTCGCAAGCTCATTCATATCAAGGGTCTTGAATTTATACTTCCCGGATATTATATAATCCGTATTAATGTTATCGCCAAATCTATGAGCCCTTCCAGTCAACCCGGCCCCTCCCCCACAGATCATAAGTCATCAATCAATAAACCCGGCATGTGCTCCACTCTCGCATCCGGGCCACCTTCCCACGCTCGTTCCCGCGCTCGTAGCGGCGTGCCCCGCACCCCTATTCATACACCCATGCATCCAGAACGCACATTCATACAGAACTCATACAAACTCCCGGGGATCAGCGATCTCGCCACACAGGCTCGACGCCGCCACCGTAGCCGGGGATGCGAGGTATATCTCGGCCTTATTGTTCCCCATCCTGCCCTTGAAGTTCCGGTTGGCCGTGGATATAACCGTCTCGCCATCGGCCGGCACCCCATTATGAGTACCAACGCACGGCCCGCAACCCGGCGTCACAACCGCAGCGCCAGCCTCGATAAGGTCCTGCAATATACCCTCCCGGATCGCATCGAGATACACGCGCTTTGAAGCCGGGGCCACGATGAGCCTGACCCTTGGGTGGGCCTTCTTGCCCCTGAGAATCCCGGCGGCGATGCGCAGGTCCTCGAGCCTGCCGTTGGTGCATGTGCCGATCACAGCCTGGTCAATCTTAATGCCCCGCACCTCTGAGACCGGGGCGACATTATCCACGGTATGGGGCCTGGAAACCTGGGGCGGTAGGTCGGAAACATCATATTCGAGAACCCGCGCGTAATTCGCATCCTCATCGGCGTAAATAGGCCTTGGCTCCCTGCTGGAGTGGGTCCTGACCCACCTCATGACCTTTTCATCAACGTTCATGAGGCCCGCCTTGGCGCCCATCTCGATGGCCATGTTGGAGATTGTAAACCTGCTCTCGACGCTCAACTCGGAAATGGCCTCACCTGTATATTCCGCAGCCATATATGTCGCACCGTCCGCCGTAACCTGGCCGATCAGGTAGAGTATCAAATCCTTGGAATATACCCCTTGGGGCAGCCGGCCATGGCAGACGAACTTTATCGTCTCCGGAACCTTGAACCAGAGGCGGCCGGATATCATGGCCGCTGCCAGGTCCGTGGAGCCCACCCCTGTCGAAAAGGCCCCTAGAGCTCCATAGGTGCAGGTGTGAGAATCAGCGCCCACCACGAGGTCGCCCGGCACCACGTGGCCGCGCTCGGGCATGAGCTGGTGGCAAACACCCTCACCTATATCATAGAGCTTGACATTGTGCAGCGAGGCGAACTCCCGCATCATCCGGTGGAGGTTGGATACCCCCTCGTTGGGGCTCGGAGCCGAATGATCGATCACGAGGGCAACCTTGCTATCATCAAACACATGATGCCCGTTCATCTCGTTGAACGCCTTTATAGCCAGGGGAGAGGTCCCATCCTGACCCATCACGAAATCAACCCTGGCCACGACAAGGTCGTTTGCATAAGCGTCCTGGCCGCAGTGATTGCTGAGAATCTTCTCCGCGATCGTTTTACCCAAACATGTCCCCTCCATCACCTAGGCTTGCGTCCGATTTTTTTCCCGGACATAGTCATCATAAATGTAAACCAGCTCCTTGTCAAACAGGCATCTCTTCAGATTTACAGCGGCTGCCCGCACCCTGGCAAGGATTTCGTTGGCTGCCTGGCTATCGAGGGTTATTCCATATTCCTCGAACTTCGCGATGATAGCCCTGGTCCCCGAGTGTTTCCCGATCACGATCTGTCGCTGCAGCCCGACTTCCTCGGGGGCGAATACCTCGTAGGTTGATGTATGCTTCAGCACCCCGTCGGCGTGTATGCCGGCCTCGTGAGCGAACATGTTGGTGCCAACGATTGGCTTCCACGCCGGCAATTCCCTCGCCGATGCCCTTGCCACGTATTCCGATAACTCCCTGAACCTCTCCGTCTTGATGCCCAGGTCGATACCGTGCAGATGCTTCAAGGCCATTACAACCTCCTCGAAAGCCGCGTTGCCCGCTCGCTCGCCAAGGCCGTTTACTGTAACGCCGACATACCCGGCCCCCGCGCGGAGCCCGGCCAGGGCGTTGGCTGTGGCCATCCCGAAGTCATTGTGGGTATGCATTTCGATGTCGATGCCGACGGTATCTATGATGGTCTTAATGCGCTCATATATCGTGAATGGATCCATGACGCCGACGGTGTCGCAGTATCGCAGCCTGTCAGCCCCGGCGTTTTTTGCAGCGGTGGCGAACTCAATGAGGAACTCCATATCCGATCTCGAAGCGTCTTCCGCATTGACCGAGACATACAAGTCGTGCTTCTTGGCATATTCCGTCGCCTTCACCATGCTGTCCAGAACCCATTGCCTGTCGGCCTTGAGTTTATACTGGATATGTATGTCCGATGTCGAGATGGAGATCGCCACGGCATCGACCCCGCATTCGATGGAAGCATCTATGTCCGCGATAACCGCGCGGTTCCAGCCCATTATGCTCGCGTTCAGCCCGGCGTTCACTATTGCCTTGATCGCTTCCTTTTCGTCGCCACCCATAACGGGGATCCCGGCCTCAATCTGGTGAACTCCGATTTCATCAAGGATCTTTGCGATCCGGAACTTCTCAGAGTTGGCAAATACCACGCCTGCAGTCTGCTCCCCGTCGCGAAGCGTTGTATCCACGATCTTTATGTCCTTGCGTAGCCCTGCGCTATTCGAGGAAGGCGCAGCAGCATTCACTGTCGCTCCCATCCAGCTCCTCTCCTTTCGGGGCCTCAGGCCCAGATATAGCTCCAATGTCTCTTCCCGCGTTTCCATTACTATATACCAGGAGGGCTAATCTTGTCAAGAGCGAATTTGTATATTTATTCATCTGCCACATACGCAGCCAAATAGCTTTGCCTGCCTTGACATAAACCTCGCTCAGCCGGATAATATAGTGGGAGAGTCCAGAGTTGCTGAGAGCCAAGGAAAACAACACGGAGGCCGGGGAGGTATCCGCTGGTGATGGAGAGTGCTGGCCGCGCGCGTAATAGCAGTAATAGGCCTCGCAATAACAATAATACACTTAGAAACGCCGCGGGTGCTATTCTCCTGAGCCTGATCAGCCTCATAGTCATCCTCCGCATCACCAGGGGTTCTGTCTTCCTGCCAGATCTCTTCCGGATAGATCCCCTCTTCATGAGCGCAGCAGCTGCCCTCGTCCTGGTTGGGTGGCTACTTGACGCCATAAGGCTTATTATCCTGCTCAGGGCCCTGGGGGGCAGGATCGGCCTCTTGAGGTGCCTCTCCATCACCCTTACCGGGGCCTTCATCTCAGGCATCACGCCCTTCGATACCGGCGGGGAACCCCTCCAGATATACCTCCTGCACCAGAGCGGTATAACCCTGGGGGAATCCACGGCGGTCATAGCCATGAAAATCCTCCTGAGCTCCCTTGCCAGGCTCTTTCTCGGGAGCATAATCCCGGTATGGCTATTCTTCAGTAAGAAGACATGGGATATCCCGCCAAGCATGGGTATAGTGATCACTGTAGGGTTACTGCTCTACGCTCTTGCTTTCGGCATCGGCATACTCTTTCTCATCCGACCGGAGCTTGCAAACTCGTTACTGCCGCTTATTCTCCGCAATCGGGTCATGTCCCGCCTGATCTCTCCATCCACGACGGAGGCGATTATTGAGAGGGTTCGCACAGGGGTTCTCGAATTCAGGGGCGCCATAGCGCGATTTATGCAGGAGGGCCGCTGGGCCCTGGCTGCCGCCATAATCACAAGCCTCCTGGGGTGGGCTGTGCTCTTCTCCATACCTGTGCTGCTGCTGCGCGGGCTCGGCATCGACCCGCCATATGCGGAGGTTTTCGGCATCATAGGCCTCTTCTACCTGGCTGCAGCGTACGCGCCCACGCCCGGCTCAAGCGGCGCCATGGAGGTTGGCTTCGCCGTTCTGCTGGGGAGGTTCGTCCCCTTCCAGCTGATCGGCATCTTCGTGGCCGCGTGGCGGTTCATAACCTATTACCTGACGCTCTTCATCGGGGGTTTCCTGTTTGCTATGGGGATAAGGCGCGGCTGGGGACAAAAGCGAGGGCCGGAGGATTGAGAATCGAGGGCTATATCGAGGGCGATGTTGAGGACCAGGGGTTCATGTTGCCCGGTCATTGGCCCGGCCCGGTCATTCCTCTACGAGGTGAATCTTGGCCCCGCAATTATCGCACTCCCCGTTTTCCATGTGATACCCGACAACCGCAAACCCCCGGCGCTCTATAACCTTCTGGCCGCAATTATAGCAATACGTGTCATTGCCATCCCCGCCCGGCACGTTACCGATATAAACATACTTCAACTTCTCCCGGGCGATGTCCATCGCACGCCTGAGCGTAGAGATGGGAGTGGGGGGAATATCCAGCTTATACTGCGGGAAATACCGCGAAAAGTGGAGCGGTATCTCGGTCCCGACAGAGGCAACCCAGTCCACCAGGTTGCTTATCTCGTCGGGGGAGTCGTTGAGGGTCGGTATTATTAGATTTGTGAGCTCTATATGGCATTTGCCGTGCGCCCGTTCCACCGTCCTTAGGACCGGTTCGAGTTCACCGCCGCATATCCTCCGGTAGAACTCAGCTGTAAATCCCTTAACGTCTATGTTCATTGCATCAATATACGGAAGGAGTTCGGCGAGGGGCTCCTCATTTATCTCGCCGTTCGTCACGATAACGTTCTTCATTCCGGCCTCGCGCGCGAGCCTGGCCGTGTCAAACACAAACTCATACCACACCAGAGGCTCTGAATAAGTATACGCAATCCCGATGCATCCCATGTCACCGGCATGCTTCCTGGCCATACCCACCAGGGTCCCGGGCTCGATGCGGCGCGTCGGGGGGTCTCCCTGGCTTATCTCCCAGTTCTGGCAGAAACGACACAGCAGGTTACAGCCGCGCGTGCCAATTGAGAGGATAGTTGACCCGGGGAAGAAGTGGTAAAGGGGCTTCTTCTCGATGGGATCGAGCGCGAGCGAGGTGTATTCCCCATAGCCTATTGCATAGAGGGTTCCATCGACGTTCTTCCTGGTGCGGCAAACCCCGACCGTCCCCGGCTTGATCCTGCACCGCCTGGGGCAGAGCAGGCAGCGGGTGGCATCGTCGAGTTTCTCGTAAAAGCGCGCCTCAATCAAGCCTATAACCTCCCGACACCTATGCATGATAACATAGTACCTGGCCGCCCTGGCGGGATAAAGGTGTACCGTCCCTTACATACCATATAGCAGAGGGTCCCGTGTTTGAGGTGAGCAAGTAAGTCTGCGAGCGAATTGACCCCTGAGCGAGCAGACTACTTGCTCACCTCCTCCCGCAGGATACCCTGCTAGGTGCTACGTGAAAGGCGGTGCATTCTATCCCCCAGACGGCCTAGTACTAGAAATAGCGCACGACCTCGAATCTCTCCAACTCCACGTCCTCATCAGCCCGTATCCCCGCCTTGCGTTTCGCAATCTCGACCTGCTGAGCGACGGTCTCGATACCTTCCAAGTCCGGGAGGAGCAACCCGCTCCGGCCGCCCCGCCTTACAATAACCCCGTATCTCCTGGGGTCGAGCTCGCCCGGCCCGGATATCTTCTCCGGCGGGGTGAGTATATCGACAGAATAAACGAGATCGTCAAGCTCATACGGCTCGACAGGGGTAAAGCGCGGGTCCTCTGTCGCTGCCGCTATGGCATTGTGGATAACCTCCTCCGCGATGCCGGCACGGGTCGGGGTTACCGTCCCGATACACCCCCTCAGCTGCCCATGCTTCTTGATGGAGCAGAACACACCGGCACGGCCCGAGAATTCCGGCGGGAGGTCACCAGGCGCGCGGAGAATCTCGCCATGCCTGACATACTCCTCCACAGCAGCCCGGGCCAGCCGGACTATGGGGCTCTCCTTCCTGCGCCTCTCCTCAACCTCTGCAAGCTGCCTCGCATTCATCTTGCGCAAGAACTCCCGCTCGCTGCGTGGACTCCCGGGTTTAAAGACCGCCACCCCATATCCCACCCCAAAAGGGCCCTCGTATGATAACACCTCACCTGTAGCCTCAAGCCCGTCAAGCGTCCCAAGCAGGCTTATGATGGGCCGGTACCCACACTCCCCGGCTCGCTCCACAAGCGATTCATCCAGCCCGAGGATGCCATCGACATCGACCTCGCGCAATAGTGAGATAATCCTCTCATCGAAGACCGCCCCCCGGGGGTCATACCCGGCAGGGGCCGCGGGGATCAACCGGTGGGAGAGGTCACCGCTCGCTATAATGACGGCCCTCACATCCTCGCCCTCTATCGCCTCTCTGAGGCTCCTGCCAAACCTGTAAACATCCGGGAGGCTCAGAAAGGTGGTTCCCATCGCAACGAGGCTGGCAGTTACCCCTGCCTCCCTCAGGTAGTACATTGGAACGAGAACGCCGTGA
This sequence comes from Bacillota bacterium, assembly GCA_013178125.1. Taxonomy (NCBI): domain Bacteria; kingdom Bacillati; phylum Bacillota; species Bacillota bacterium. Next base: position 82,557 of record JABLXJ010000012.1, read on the forward strand.
TCCAGCGAGGTATACTCCCTATAACGGTAACGCGTCCGGCCACCCGCCTGCTGCTCGTCCAGCCTGAATATCTTGATCCCCTGCCGCGTCGCCCTTTCTTCAATGGCCGATACCAGCTTCAGGTTATTCTCGAACGAGAGGGCCACCTCATGCGCCCCGAAGGCGCCAAAATCACCCTGTAAAGTCCCGGCACCGTAAATGGCTACCGCATTCTGGAAAACAAGCGCATGTGGGCTTATCACAACAACAGTATCGGGCCCGGCCTCCTTGACCATTGACGCCAGCTTCTTCATGGCGCTCTCGGTCTTCGCAACACGAGCGAGCTCTCCCCCGCCCACTTCCGGGATCAGGAGCGGTGGGTGAGGCGAAAGCGCACATAGCAACATCGAACCCATTTCTAACACCTCCTGGTGCATGCTCCCAACATCCCGACTTCATCCTGGCTTTATCACCCTCGAAGTATTACCTGGAAGTATCCCCCCAAAAAGTACTTCCTCAAAAGAAATCATTTCCTCGCCTCAATAAGGCCTTCATCCCTCTCGAAAGGGGTATCAAGGATTATGTGACCTGCTACCGTGGAGCCTTTCCTGCCTTCAATGAGAATCTGCACCTTTTTTATATCCGGGAGCTCCGTGAGGCTATTCACGATCGAGTAGACTGTAAGCTCCTCCGACCGGCTGCCCCCCCAGTGATTCTTTGAAAGCTCAGAACTGAAATCGACATGAGCGACCCCGTCAGGGGCGATCCAGAGCTCCCGTAACGATGTGCCCTTTGGGATGGTGGGCGAGAGGACGCTCTCCCCCGCGGGCCCGCTTATCAGCTCCTTTATGATGTATGTCGCCTTCCTCCGCACATCCGCCCCGGGGTAATCCCCGGGGGCCTTTCTTATCTCCGGCATTAAGAAATCATCAAAATTGGTGGGGCCGCCGAAATAGAGGATCATCTCGCCGGGCTCGGCCCTGAGCGTAAGATCTGTCGTCTTCAAAGAAGCCCCGCCCGTCGCCACCTCCCCGGGCGTCTTCGACCCCGGTTGCCTTGAAGATTTTTCAGACTTGTACTTCTCAACAAGATAATCTACCGTCCCGTGAAATATCGCCTCGGCCATCCTCTGCCGGTACTCGGGGTCGCCGAGCATGGCCTCCTCCCTCGGGTTAGATAGGAATCCGACCTCAACGATGACAGCGGGAATCGTCGTGGTTCTCAGGATGTAATAGGAATCACCCGGCTTGATTTTGCGAAGATTTGGACCAAGCCTCGCAACGATCTGCTTCTGGATGGCGGAGGCAAGGTGCTTGCTGTCACCGGACCTCGAGTGGTAGAAGGTCTGCGAGCCCGACCACATGGGCTCAGGGAAGCTATTCGCATGTATGCTTATAAATAAATCCGCATGCGCCTTGCGCGCAGCCTCGACCCTTTTATCTAAGTCTTCCCGCTTCCAGTAGGCGATATCCGCATCCTGGCTACCGGCGAGCGTCCGGTCATCCTCGCGCGTGAGGATCGTGTATATCGCCACCCTGTTCATGAGCGCAGCGAGCCGCCTCGCTATGTCCAGCACGAGGTCCTTCTCCGCCAGTCCGCCGCGCCCTATGGCTCCCGGGTCCGTCCCACCGTGGCCCGGGTCTATGGCAATGACCTTACCGCACACAGCATCGGCAAGCGAGGAGGTGGCCTCGAAAGATGTCCGAAGAAGGGCCACGGCCAGCAGGCCGGAGATCACGATGAAAGCCAGAGCAGGGAATACAAACGCCTTGTTGAACCATAACACCATGAGAATCCTTGACACAGGGCGTCCCCCCACACTCAGATTTTGGGATGGACCTTCATAGACCTTCATAGCCGGGCTTTGTCCTTTTAGCCCTTCTACAACCTATGCGGGGAACGCCCCAAAGATGTTCCTAAATATATTCCAGAGATGTCATATTCATTTCTCGGTGCAAATCACCCGGTACCCCCCGCCCTTTTCGACCTCCCGGGCATTCCCGAAGACTTCTTGAATCCTGGCGCGCAGGCTCCTGGCCCCCTGTTTCGTCCTGGCAACCATCCACATCGTCCCTCCGGGCCTGAGATGCTCCCGCGCCTCCTCGATCATACCGTAGACAACGGCTTTCCCGGCGCGGATGGGCGGATTCGAGAGGATCGCATCGAACTCTATGCCGTCGACGGCCGAGAGCCCCTCCCCGCACCGGACCTCGGCGTTCAAGATCCCGTTCCTCCCGATATTCCTGCGAGCGAGCTCGCACGCCCGCTCGTTGACGTCCACGAGATACACCCGGCCATGACTGGCCAGGTTGGCCGCAACGATGCCTATAGGCCCATACCCGCACCCCAAATCGAGGACCACATCGTGAGGGAGTATGGTCATGGCCTCGATCAGGAGCTCCGTGCCTGGATCGATCCTCGATTTCGAGAATACTCCGGAATCCGTGATGAAGGTATATTCCCTCCCACGGAGCGTGCAGCGGATCTCGCGCTCGCGCCGTGGGGCCGCAGGCTCCCGGCTGTAATAATGCTCAACCACCAGGTTTTACCTCGCTTGATATAGGAGGCTCCCCCTTTATCGATTTTACAAGCTCCACCACGGCCTCCATGTCCTTGTCCTCGCCCTCGACGACGAAGCTGCAAGCCCCCTCGCACCCATCGACTCCGCCGGATGCTACATGAGTCGCGCAAGCGTTTCCAAGGATGGCGAACGCCTCGACCTCCGTGACTATAGTCCCATTAACAACAGGGATCATACCGCACGGGGTCCCTGTGACGTAACCGAACTTGTCGAGGCCCATAAGCCTGGCTGCATCTATAACCGATGGCACGAGCTTCTCGAGGCCCACAGGCATGATGAGGTGAGCCCCCTTAGCGCTTATCACGGGGAGCGCGGTGCCAATAGTACCGCCCGAGGCGCCTCCGACCAGGATGCCAGCATTGCCTTCCATATCGATGGCGTTTGCACCCTTTATAAAAACATCATCCGGCCCAAACTCCTTGAGCAGGCTCTCCCATGGCCCCTCCACCGGCCTGCCGCCCTTCAAGGCAAACACGGGAAGCCTGTGCTCCACAGGGGTTATAGCGAGCCTCCCTTTCGTTATAACGCCAGCAGTATACCGCCCCTTCTCCAACTTCACCCCGAGGAGCTCCTCAGCAACGAAGGCATTTGTGGTCCCGCCCGCTATGATGACCCTCCCGCTTTCAAAGGCCTCCCTGACCTCGGGCATCCTGGCAACCGCCCTGGCTATGAGCCTCTTCGACTCTGCGGGAGTCAGGGTAAAAAGACACCTCATGAAATCATGCACCTCCAGGGTACATCACTTCGAGAAGCTTTGCCCATTTCCTGCTGGCCCTTCCCGCCGCGCCAGCCTTTTCTATAATAAACAACAAAAGGGCCTGTTAAGCCCTTTTGCCTGAGCCTCCCACTCTGCTACCAGCCGTCATCCCGCATCAACGCATAACGCCATTAACGCTTGGAGAACTGAGGCGCCTTGCGAGCCTTTTTGAGGCCGTACTTCCGTCTCTCTTTCATACGTGGATCCCTCGTCAGGAGCCCCGCCCTCTTCAGCGGCGAGCGCAACTCTTGACCGACGTTGAGCAAGGCCCTTGCAATCCCATGTCTCACAGCACCGGCCTGCCCCGTGGTGCCTCCTCCCTCGACGCTGGCGGTAACATCATACCGGTCCAGCATACCCGCCAGGCGCAGGGGCTCCTTGACAACGATCTCCAGGATCTTGCGACCAAAATATTCAGAAAGGGGCTTCCCGTTTATGGTTATATTCCCGCTACCCGGGGTGAGCCAGACCCGGGCAACAGCGCACTTGCGTCTTCCCGTCCCGTAATATCGAAGCTGTGCTTCCATTCCTCTGTCCCCCCTTCAACTAGCCTTCTATCTCGAGCTTTTCAGGTCTCTGCGCCTCATGAGGGTGTTCCGGTCCCTTGTAAACCCTGAGCTTCCTGATCATCTTGCGACCCAACCTGTTGTGCGGCAGCATGCCCCTCACCGCATGCTCAATCACCCGTTCCGGCTTGGTTTTCAAAAGGTCAATGAGGCGGATGGCCTTGAGCCCGCCAGGATACAATGAATGAGTGTAGTATATCTTCTTATTTAATTTGTCACCCGTTACTGCCACCTTTTCGGCGTTCACGACGATGACGTGATCTCCAATATCCATATGCGGAGTGTAAATCGGCTTGTGCTTCCCCCGCAGCACGCGGGCAACCTGGGTGGCAAGCCTCCCCAAGGTCTTGCCCGTGGCATCAACCACGTACCATTTCTTCTCTATTTCCCCGGCCTTGACACTATAGGTAGCAGAAATCTTATTCATGAAACTTTTTCCCCCTTGACACGCTCACACAAAGCTATTTTATACATAAAAAACAGGAATGTCAACTTAGTACCTAACACACACGAGATATAAACCCCTCGCCGGCGCGGTTGGCCCGGCAACGCGCCGGTCCCTCGCATCAAGGACGCCCTTTACCCACTCAGGAGCCTCCCTGCCTGAGCCAACCCTGAGCACTGTTCCGACTATGATCCGCACCATATTATAAAGGAACCCATCGGCTTCGATTGTCATTGTGATAATCCGGCCATCCCTGGCCCACTCAAGTATCCTGACCTCACGCTCGAAGGTCTTCGCCCCACCGCCTGACGCCGCGAACGACCTGAAATCATGCCGGCCTACCAGGCATTCGCTTGCGGCGCGCATCCTGTCCAGGTCAAGCTCCAGGGGAACATGGTAGGCATAGTTCCTCAAGAACGCCGATGCATGGGGGCCTATTTGAATCTTGTAACAGTATACCTTGCTCTTCGCATCGTACCTGGCGTGAAACCCGACATCCACCTCGCTGGCGTCTATTATGCGTATATCCGGCGGGAGGATGCTGTTCAACGCCAGAGGGAACTTATCTACCGGTATCCGGCTCGATGTCCTGAAGTTCACAACCTGGCCGAGCGCGTGCACGCCCGCATCGGTCCGTCCGGCCCCGGTCACCCTGACAGGTTCTTTGAGGATGCTCAGGAGGGCCTTTTCGAGCTCACCCTGGATCGTCCGGACGCCAGCCTGTAGCTGGAAGCCGGAATATGCAGCGCCATCATACTCCATGACCAGCCTGATATTACGCTCCATCGCCCCATCCGCCCCGCCGGACCCCGGCAATAATCCCGGGCCTCATCGCGCGGTTCCTAAGTGACTCACACGCTTCCCAATCCCCAATCGACTCACAGTAATACCGCAATCGCCACAACAAACAAAACAGTAACCAAGCCCGCAACATAATCATTCAGCGTGGCCTTGAGCTGGCGCATCCGGGTCCGCCCCTCCCCACCACGGTAGCACCGCGCCTCCATGGCTATGGCAAGCTCATCAGCGCGGCGAAATGCGATCACAAAAAGGGGGACCAGGAGCGGCACCAGGCTCCTCGCCCTCTGAAATACATTCCCGCTCTCGAAATCTGCGCCCCGGGCCATCTGGGCCTTCATTATCTTATCGGTCTCCTCGAGGAGCGTCGGGATAAATCTCAGAGCTATAGTCATCATCATGGCGAGCTCATGGGCAGGCACGCCAACCCGTCTTGCCGGCCTCAGGATGGCCTCCATCCCGTCTGTGAGCTGGATGGGTGAGGTCGTCAGGGTCAACATGGATGTGGCCACGACAAGAAGGACTAGACGGCCAACCATGAGCACGCCCTTATAAGCGCCTGCATAAGTAGCAATCAACGGTCCCAGCTCAAAGAGCTCCCTTCCCGGGTTCATAAAGAGGTGCAACAAGAAGGTCAGCACCAGGATTATGATAAGCGGCCTCAAGCCCCGCACGATATACCCCGGGGGTATGCGCGACAGCGCCACTACTGAGCCCACGAAAAGGAAAAACAGTACATAACCCCAGAGTTCCTCGACAAAGAAAATGCCCACGACCACCGCGAGCGTCAGGAGTATCTTCGTCCGGGGGTCCAGCCGGTGCACTATCGAATCGCCCGGTATATGCTGGCCTATTGTAATATTGCTGAATATGGGCATCGTCTACGCCTCCGGAGCGCCCTTCCCGGGCACGAGCCATGGTAAAAGCTCGTCCTTCGCTTCATCCACGGTCAGAACATCAGTCCGCACATGCCATCCCCTTCGCGCCAGCTCCCGCATGAGCTCGGTGACCTGAGGAATGCCCAGGCCCATTCCCCGCAATTCCTCGGCCCTCTTGAACACCTCCCGGGTCGGCCCGTCAATGGCTATTTTGCCCCTCTTCATTACGATCAGCCTGCCAACAAGCTCGGCGACATCCTCCATGTTATGCGAGACCAGCACGATAGTCAATTCAAGCTCAGTATGAAGCCTTTTTATCTGCCCAAGGATATCATCCCTGCCCCTTGGGTCGAGGCCCGCCGCAGGCTCATCAAGGACGAGCGTCTTCGGCTGCATCGCCAGGACCCCAGCGATGGCGACCCGCCGCATCTGGCCACCGCTCAACTCAAAGGGCGACCTATCCTTCACCTCTTCATAATCCAGGCCAACGATCCCGAGCGACCATCTGACCCGACTCTCCACCTCATCCTCAGAGAGGCCGAGATTCCTGGGCCCAAATGCCACATCCCCGTAAACGGTCTCTTCAAAGAGCTGGTGCTCGGGGTATTGAAAAACAAGGCCGACCTTGCGCCGGATATCTTTCATCTTTGTATCCCGGGAGCTCAGGTCGATATCGTCGATATAAACCTTCCCCCGCGTAGGCTTCAGGAGACCGTTAAAGTGCTGGACCAGCGTGGATTTGCCGGACCCGGTCTCCCCGATAAGGCCTACAAACTCCCCATCCTCTATGCTCACGCTTACATCATCAAGCGCTACAGCCTCAAAAGGGGTCCCCGGCATGTAGATATGAGAGACATTCTCAACCTTTATCGACATTATACATCACCTGAAGCGGCGACCCGGCGCGGCCCGTACATCTCATCCACATAAATGGCCATATCACTGACCTTGAAGATATCCTGGGGCAACCTCGCGCCAGCCTTGTTCAGCTCATATGCCAGCTCGGTCACCTGGGGGACATCGAGGTGCAACCCCCTAATCGTCTCCACCTGGCTGAAGATCTTCGCAGGCGTATCATCCATGACTATACTGCCGCCCTCCATGACGACAACCCTGCTGCCAAGGACCGCCTCGTTCATGAAGTGGGTAATGTGGACGACGGTCATGCCCCTCTCGGAATTCAGCTTGCAGATGGTGCGCATGACCTCCTCGCGGCCGGCCGGGTCCAGCATGGCGGTGGGCTCATCCAGCACTATGGACTCAGGCCGCATGGCAAGCACCCCTGCAATCGCCACCCGCTGCTTCTGGCCCCCTGAAAGCAGGTGCGGGGCGTGACGCTTATAATCCACCATATCCACAACCTCGAGCGCCCAATCAACCCTCTCGCGGATTTCAGCGGGCGGAACCCCAAGATTCTCGGGCCCAAAAGCAACATCCTCTTCTACTGTGGTCGCCACGATCTGGTTATCGGGATTCTGGAACACCATTCCAACGATCTGCCTTATCTTCCACAGGTTTTTGGGGTCCCTCGTGTCCATGTCCTTAACCAGGACCCTCCCCGAAGTCGGGATGAGAAGCGCGTTCAGGTGCTTCGCCAGCGTCGACTTGCCCGAGCCATTATGCCCCACAACCACGATAAACTCGCCCTTGTCAATGGCGAGATCGATCCCCGCCAGGGCGCCGACCTCATTATCCTGCCCCGACCCGTAAGCGAAGGAGACTCCCTCCAACCTGAACATCTCTTTCAAGCCCGACCCCCCCTGTTTCCAGCCCCTGGCTCCCTCTGGCTTCCTCCGCCCCCCTACACAAGCTCGACGATGACAAGCGGTGCGCTGTCACCCCTGCGTGTCTCGAGTTTGATGATCCGCGTATAGCCGCCAGATTTATCCTTATACTTCGGCCCTATATCGGAAAAAAGCTTCTTAAGAGCATCCTTGCTCGCGATATAGCTGGCAACCTGCCTCCTCGAATGAAGATCCTCCCGCCCGGCGAGGCTGATAAGCCTTTCGGCGATCGGCCGCATCTCCTTCGCCTTGGCCTCCGTGGTCCGAATTCTATCATGCAAAACCAGGGCCGTGACCATGCTCCTGAATGTCGCCTTCCTGTGCCCTGATGTGCGCCCAAGTTTCCTTTGCCCCATCTTCGTGCCTCCTTCCCCTGCTCCAGCTGAGCGAGATCCTTCGTTAGTCCTCCGATGGCTTGAGCGATAGCCCCAGATTCGCAAGCTTCGCCTTGACCTCTTCAAGGGACTTCTTCCCGAGATTTCTTACCTTCATCATGTCTTCCTCTGTCCTCTTCGTCAACTCCTCGACGGTGTTTATCCCGGCGCGCTTTAGGCAGTTGTACGACCTGACCGAGAGGTCGAGTTCCTCTATGGTCATCTCCATGGCCTTATCCTTGCCCTCTTCCTCGCGCTCAACCATGATCTCGACCCCACCCGGGGATTCCGTCAGGTTCACAAAAAGGGTAAGGTGCTCCCTTAGGATCCTGGCCGCGAGGCTGATGGCCTCCTTAGGAGATATGCTCCCATCTGTCCAGATCTCCAGGATCAACCTGTCATAGTCCGTAACCTGGCCGACCCTGGTATTCTCAACAGCATAATTGGCCTTGACGACAGGGGAATAGATCGAATCCACGGGGATGACCCCGATAGCCTGACCAAGCTTCCTCCGCTCGGCCGGCACATAGCCCCTCCCCTTATCAACCGTTATCTCCATAAACAGGCGGCCATCCTTCTCGAGCGTCGCGATGTGAAGGTCAGGATTCAGTATCTCAACATCCGGGTCGGCTATGATATCCGCCGCCGTAACCTCGCCCTCACCTTCGGCCTCCACCCTGATGACCTTAGGCTCATCGACATAAAGCCTTAACAGGAGCTCCTTGAGGTTCAGGATAATATCCGTCGTATCCTCGACCACCCCGGGTATGGTGGAGAATTCGTGCAAAACCCCATCTATCTTAACGGAGGTCACAGCGGCCCCTGGCAAGGAGGAGAGAAGCACCCTGCGAAGCGAGTTCCCGAGCGTAATGCCGTAACCCCTCTCCAAAGGTTCTATAACGAACTTACCATGTTTGTCGTCGTCGGTAGGGACGCATTCGATCCTCGGCTTCTCAATCTCTAACATTAAATGACCTGCCCTCCTTCATTTGCGATATCACGCCGAATTACGCTACGCTGACCCCCCAGGTTTTACCGCGAGTACAACTCGACAATCATATGCTCCTGGACCGGCACATCTATTTGATCCCTTGTCGGCAGGTTTAGAACCCTGCCAGATAGCTCGCCCGCGTTGAGCTCAAGCCACGGCGGCGGGGTCGCCCTGTCAGCAAGCGACTCGGCAAGGGCCTTGAATTTCGGAAGCTCCCTGCTCCCCTCGCGAACCGAGATAACATCCCCGGGATTCACAAGGTAGGAAGGGATATCTACCTTCTTCCCGTTCACGGCTATATGGCCGTGCATCACCGTTTGCCTCGCTTCATTCCGTGAACCTGCGAGGCCCAGCCGGTAGACAACATTATCAAGCCTACTCTCGAGGATCTGGAGCAGGGCCTCACCGGTGATTCCCTTCTTCCTCGCCGCCATCTCAAAATAGCGCTCAAACTGCCGCTCGAGAACTCCGTATATCCTCCGGAGCTTCTGCTTCTCTCTTAGCTGTATCGCATACTCGGATAGCTTCTTTCGCCCCTGGCCGTGCTGCCCCGGAGCATATCCTCGCCTGTCAATCGCGCACTTATCTGTAAAACACCTCTCGCCCTTGAGAAAAAGCTTCATGCCCTCTCTCCTGCAAAGCCTGCATACAGGCCCTGTATACCTTGCCATGCAATCAACCTCCCTTAGACCTTAGACTCTCCTGCGTTTAGGTGGCCTGCAACCATTATGAGGGATGGGAGTTACGTCCTTTATCATGTTTACCTCCAGGCCAGCAGCCTGCAGGGACCTGATCGCTGCCTCTCTCCCGGCCCCCGGTCCCTTCACATAGACCTCTATCTGCCTCATCCCATGCTCCATCGCGACTTTAGCCGCCGCCTCCGCAGCCATCTGGGCTGCAAACGGAGTGCCTTTTCTCGATCCCTTGAACCCCTGGTTGCCCGCGCTTGACCAGGAGACCAGATTGCCATGTGGGTCAGTTATGGTAATTATAGTATTATTGAACGTCGACCGAATATGTGCGGCGCCGGATTCAACGTGTTTTCGCTCTCTCCTCTTTGTCCTGGTGCCTTTCTTAGGCATCGCCCCATACCCCTCCTCCTATATTACTTGGATCTCCTTACCCCTACCGTCTTCCGCGGGCCTTTCCGGGTCCTGGCGTTGGTCCTGGTCCGCTGCCCTCTGACGGGAAGCCCGCGCCTGTGTCGCAGGCCCCGGTAGGTCCCTATATCAATAAGCCGCTTGATGTTGGCCGCCTCTTCCGCCCTGAGGTCGCCCTCGACCTTATACTCCTTATCAATAGCCTCTCTAAGCCTTGTTATCTCCTCTTCTGTGAGATCGTTAACCCTAGTATCCGGGTTGACCCCCGTCCTACCAAGGATATCCCTGGACCTGGTGAGCCCGATGCCGTAAATATACGTCAATGCAATTTCAACCCTCTTGTCCCTGGGCAGGTCGACTCCGGCAATCCTGGCCATTCTCCTTTCACCTCCACCCTAGCCTTGTTTCTGCTTGTGCTTGGGATTCTCACAGATAACCATAACGCGCCCTTTGCGCTTGATTATCTTGCATTTCTCACATATCTTCTTAACCGATGGGCGCACCTTCATAATTCAAACCCTCCCGGTTTGCCTCATTATTATTCAGATCCATGCTCAATGGCCATGTCCATGCTCAATGGTCACGCTCAATGCCCTGCTCTATTTAAACCCGCTCTACTTAAAGCCCTATTTAAAGCGGTAGATGATTCGCCCGCGCGTCAAATCATAGGGCGAAAGCTCCACGGTTACCCTATCGCCCGGCAGTATCCTGATGAAATTCACCCTCATCTTCCCAGATACATGGGCCAGGACCCTGTGCCCATTCTGCAGCTCAACGCGGAACATGGCATTGGGCAACGCCTCAATCACTGTCCCCTCAACCTCTATGGCGTCGCGCTTGGACATAGGGTCATTGCCCCCCTTTATCATTTATATCACTCATATCATTGCCTGAATCATTGCCTAGATTTCTCAAGGCCTCTCGGACCTCCTCGTCGCTGACCTCCTGACCTGCCAGGAGCTTAGACTCTATATCACGCGCAACCTTCGAAAGCACGGTGAGGTGGCAAATGTTCTTCCTTTTAAAATTCCCCTGTCTGCGAACCCTGCCGTCTATGAGCTCCACATATCTTCCATCAACGACCCTGGCAATAAGATAAAGCCGCCCACGATCTCTCCCCGCGCGCGAGATAACAAGCTGCCCGGGACGCAATTCCATATCAAATCACCTGCCACCCAAAGATTGGTGCGTCGGTCAGGGGGCCAGGCTAAAGTCGGGTCAATATCTCAGGTTCCCCGGCGGTAATAGCGACTGTATGCTCGAAATGAGCCGACAGCGACGAATCTCTGGTTACCACGGTCCACTTATCTTCTTTTACGACAACCTCGTGATCTCCAGCGTTCACCATGGGCTCGATAGCCAGGACCATGCCAGGTTTAAGGAGAGGACTCGATGATCCCTGGACAACAAAATTGGGAACCTGAGGATCCTCATGCATATTCCGCCCTATGCCATGTCCAACGAAACTACGAACCACGGAGAAACCATGGGATTCAACATGCGACTGTATAGCATGAGATATATCCATCACGCGACGGCCTGCCCTCGCCGCATCTATTCCCCTGTAAAGCGCCTCCTCGGTCACCTCCAGCAGCCGCTTGGCCTCCTCGCTGATCTCCCCAACAGGAAAGGTCATGGCAGCATCGCCATGGAAGCCGCCAACAATCGCCCCTACATCGATGCTGATTATATCGCCTTCTATAAGGCGCCTCTTGCCCGGAATGCCGTGGACCACTTCCTCATTTACCGATGCGCACACACTCCTGGGGAACCCGTGAAACCCTTTGAAAGACGGGGCCCCACCGAGTTTCCGAATACAATCCTCAGCGATGGCATCAATCTCCAGGGTGGTTACGCCGGGCCTCACCGTCTCTCTAATCCTTTCAAGAGTCTGCGCAACAACCCTCCCGGCCTGTCGCATGGCCCTGATCTCTTCATCGGATTTACGCACGATCATGAGCTGTCGCTTCCTCTAGCGCATCACGAATATCCTCGTAGACCTCCTCGATATCCTGTTCGCCATTAACCACGCGCAGCAAGCCCTGTGCGCGATAATAATCCACAAGGGGGCTGGTTTCGGCGGCATATACTTCCAGCCGCTTCCTCACGGTTTCCTCCTTGTCATCATCGCGCTGGTATAACTCTCCCCCGCAGGCCGGGCACTTACCCGGGTCCGGCGGCGGGTTGAATATGACATGGTAGGTGGCCCCGCACCGCCTGCAGGTCCGCCGCCCGGTCAGCCTGGCAACCAAGGTCTCGGCGCTCGCCTCAATGCTGACAACTGCATCAAGCCTCGAGCCGATCTGAGCCAGCACTCCATCAAGCGCCCTGGCCTGGGTCAGGTTTCGGGGGAAGCCATCGAGCACAAACCCGTTGCGGCAATCATCCGCCGAAAGCCGCTCCCGCACTAGCCCGATTGTGACCTCATCAGGGACAAGACGTCCTGATCTCATATATTCCTGGGCAGTCCTCCCGAGCTCGGTCCCTCGCTTAACCGCGTCGCGAAACATGTCGCCTGTCGAAACATGAGGTATGCCGTTGCCCTGCGCTATCCTATCAGCTTGCGTGCCCTTCCCGACCCCAGGGGGTCCCAGTAAAACCAGCCTCATCATTGGTAGGCCCCGCCTCCTATTTGATGAAGCCCTCATACTGCCTCATGAGCAGCTGGGCCTCTATCTGTTTCATCGTGTCGAGCGCCACCCCAACTACAATCAACAATGCCGTGCCGCCAAAGTATATACTCTGTATCTTCGTCAGCGCCGTCATGATGTTTGGAAGCACCGCCACTACTGCAAGGAATATAGCCCCCGCCAGGGTTATCCTCGTGAGAACCCTGTCCAGGTATTCAACGGTGGGTCTACCGGGCCTCAGGCCGGGTATGAATCCCCCATACTTCTTCATGTTGTTGGCGACTTCCACAACGTTAAAGGTAACGGCCGTGTAGAAGTAGGTGAAGAATACCACCAACACCGCATAGGCAATTATATAACTCAGGCTCCCAGACGCGACCCAGTTGCGGAGAAAATCAAACCTCGGCACAAACTGCGCGATCGTCATCGGGAATGCCAGGACCGACGATGCAAAGATGACCGGTATCACGCCCGCCTGGTTGACCCGCAGGGGTATGTGCGTAGTCTGCCCACCATACATCCTCCGGCCGACCACACGTTTCGCATACTGCACGGGCACCCGTCGCTGGCCCTCCTGAATCCAGATAACCCCTACAACAGAGGCGACAGCGAGTATGAGAAAGAGAATCACGTTGAACGGGTTGATCCCGCCCTTGCCGATTGTAAGCACCGTCATGTGGGCATAGGCGGGGACCCTCGCCACAATACCCGCGAATATAATCAGCGATATCCCGTTACCGATGCCGTGCTCGGATATGAGCTCGCCGAGCCACATGAGAAATACGGTCCCCGCGGTCAGGGTCGTCACGATCAACGCAATGGGGAGGAAGCCCGGCGTCTCCACAGCGCCCCGTATGGCCATCGTAATGCCAAGTGCTTGGATCACGCCCAGGACGACGGTCCCGTACCGGGTGTACTGGGCTATCTTCTTGCGTCCGTCCACCCCCTCCTTGGCGAGCCTCTCCAGGCTGGGGACCACGATCGTCAAGAGCTGGATTATAATCGAAGCCGTGATATACGGGTTAACCCCCATGGCAAAGACTGTAAACTTCTTCAGGGCTCCCCCCGCGAACATGTCAAGGAGGCTGAAGAGGCCACCCTCCCCGAAGGTCTCGACCAGCTTCGCGGCATTCACCCCTGGAACCGGGATGTAGGCGCCGATCCTGAAGACCGCCAGGAGGAGCGCCGTGTATATCAACTTGTTTCGCAGGTCCTTCACCCTGACTGCGGCGCTTAAAGAACGCAGCACCTAAATCACCTCGACCTTCCCACCGGCTGCTTTGATCTTCTCCTCCGCTGACCGGCTGAAGCTGTGTGCCCTGACTGTGAGGGATCTGGTCAATTCCCCATCGCCAAGGACCTTGAGGCCATCTTTCACCCTTTTCACCATGCCCGAGCCGACAAGCACATCGGGGGTGACTTCCGTGCCTTCATCGAACCGGTTAAGATCCCCTACCTTGATGATTGCATACTCCTTTTTGAATATATTAGTGAACCCCCTTTTCGGGAGCCGGCGCTGAAGCGGTGTCTGGCCACCCTCAAACCCGGGCCCCTTGCCGCCGCCGGATCGCGCTAACTGTCCCTTGTGGCCTTTGCCGGCGGTCTTTCCAAGCCCTGACCCTATACCCCGCCCCTTTCTCTTGGGCGCTTGCTTAGCTCCGGCGGGCGGCATAAGCTCATGTAGCCTCACCAGTCGCACCTCCTTCTTCTCACTGGTTTCCTCACTTGCTGATTTCATCCACATCCAAAAGATGCCCTATTTTCCGGATCATCCCGCGGACCTGCGGGGTGTCCTCATGCACAACAGTCTGATTTAGTTTTGAAATCCCGAGCGCCTTGATCGTCGCCTTCTGGTCCTCTGGCGCTCCTATTCCGCTCCTGCGGAGGGTGATCCTCAATTTACGCGATCCTGGCCCTGCCTTGGATGCCTTAGATTCCGTGGACAAGTTGCCTTCCCCCTCAACCAAGCAATTCCTCACCAGGCAATTCCTCAATTCCTCAACCGAGCAACTCTTCAACGGTCTTGCCGCGGAGCTTTGCAACATCCTCAGGGCGCTTAAGGGACTTCAAACCCCGGACCGTGGCACCGACCACGTTCAGCGGATTGGAAGAACCTAAAGACTTTGTGAGGATATCCCTTATCCCCGCGGATTCAACAACTGCTCTCACGGGCCCGCCCGCGATAACGCCGGTGCCTTCACCCGCCGGCTTCAGCAAGACCTTCCCCGCACCGAAGCGACCTACTACTTCGTGCGGTATCGTCGTTCCAATAACCGGGACCTCGAAGATGCTCTTCTTGGCGTCCTCCACGCCCTTCCTTATAGCCTCCGAGACCTCCCCCGCCTTGCCGAGGCCCACGCCTACGTGCCCATTGCCGTCGCCGACGACTACCAGGGCGCGAAAGCTCCGTGTCCGGCCGCCCTTCGTAGTCTTGGCAACAGGATCAATGCTTACAACCTTCTCCTTAAGCTCGAGGCCTTCATAATCAACCCTCTTCATCTACTCCTGCTTCCCTCCCTTTACCCCTGATTTCTTTCGGCCAGCACCATGACTTTCGCCAGTTCTGCCAGGAGTCAAAACTCAAGGCCTCCCTCTCGCGCGCCATCCGCAAACGCCGCGACCCTGCCGTGGTAGATGTTGCCACCACGATCAAAGATAACGCTCTTTATCCCCTTTTCAAGGGCGCGCTTCGCGAGCAGCTTGCCAACCGCCCTCGCGGCCTCCACATTACTGCCTCGCCCGACTTCCTTCCTCACCTCGGGCTCCACGGTGGATACCGATACCAGCGTATGACCGGCCTGGTCGTCTATAATCTGCGCGCTGATGTGCTTGAGGCTCCTGAATACGCTCAATCTCGGGCGCTCCAAGGTCCCAGCAACCCTTTTTCGCACCCTCAGATGCCTGCGTTCCCTCGCCGACCTTCTATCAAATGAGTTAAACATCCATCACCGCACCCCTCACACCGTTACTTCTTACCGGCCGCCTTGCCGGCCTTGCCAGCCTTCCTGCGTATCCGCTCATCAGCATACTTGATACCCTTACCTTTATACGGCTCCGGCTCACGTACGGCGCGGATATCCGCCGCTACCTGGCCGACACGCTCCTTGTCAATCCCCCTGACCACGATCTTCGTGGGCTGGGGCACCTCTATCTCAATACCCTCCTCGGGCTCGATCTCGACCGGGTGCGAATAGCCGACAGTGAGAACCAGCTTCTTCCCCTGCTTCGCCGCCTTGTATCCCACACCCGCAATCTCCAGGGATTTCTCGTAGCCATCGGTGACGCCCTTGACCATGTTTGCCACGAGCCCGCGAGTCAGGCCATGCAGCGCCTTATGCTCCTTGCTGTCGGTGGGGCGCTTTACAAGCACCCTGCCATCCTCCACCAATATCTGCATATCACCGTGAATCTTCTTTGAAAGGGTCCCTCTCGGCCCCTTGACTGTTACGACATTTCCGTCGACCGCCACTTCGACGTTCTGAGGCAACGCTACCGGCATCCTTCCAATACGAGACACCTGTATCCCTCCTTCCACACGGGAACCCTCACGGCCTCACCATACGTAGCAGATTACCTCGCCGCCCACGTTCTCCTTGCGTGCCCTCTTATCAGCCATGATGCCCTTCGAGGTTGACAAGATCGCAACCCCGAGCCCGCCCAGGACCCTGGGCAGCTCATCCTTGCCGGCATAGACACGAAGCCCCGGCTTGCTGATCCGCTTCAAGCCGGTGATCACTTTCTGCTTATTAGGCCCATACCTCAGATACAGCCTGAGAATCCCCTGCTTCCCATCGTCAATAACCTCGTAATCCCTGATGAAGCCCTCCTCCTTGAAGACCCGGGCAATCTCCCTCTTGATCTTGGAGGCCGGGACATCAACCACCTCATGATTCGCCGTGCTTGCATTTCGAATTCTTGTCAGCATATCGGCAATCGGATCCGTTGATACCACGCCAGACGACCCCCCTTCTCACCAGCTCGCCTTGGTCACACCCGGTATTTCACCCTTGTGCGCCAACCTCCTGAAACAGATCCTACACATATCAAACTTTCTCATGTATGCCCTGGGACGCCCACAAATCCGGCACCGGTGATATGCACGCACCCTAAACTTGGGCGGCCTCTTCTGCTTTTCAATAAGAGACTTCTTTGCCAAGCTGTTCCCTCCTTCCCTCTTCCTATCTCCTTTTTCAAGTGAATCCCGGCTACTTACAACCCTTACGATATTACGACACAATCCTGCAATCCTGCAATTATGCAATTATGCTCTACTGTCTTACCTCATATATCTCTTAATCCGTCCTAAAGGGCATGCCCATAGCCTTGAGGAGCTCATAGGATTCCTCATCTGTTTTCGCGGTAGTGACGAGCGTTATATCCATTCCGCGTATCTTATCGATCTTATCATATACTATCTCGGGGAAGATCAACTGCTCTTTAACCCCAAGGGTGTAATTACCCCTGCCGTCGAACCCCTTTGGAGAAACCCCACGGAAATCCCGGATTCTGGGGAGAGCTGCATTAAATAGCTTATCAAGAAAATAGTACATCCGCTCACCCCGGAGAGTCACCTTACACCCGATGGGGACACCCTTCCGGAGCTTGAACGCGGCTATGGACTTCTTTGCCCGCATTACTGCCGGCTTCTGGCCCGTTACAGTCTTTAGATCCTCCATTGCTGCATCAAGGGCTTTGGGTTCTGATACCGCATCGCTTACCCCCATATTGACTACAACCTTTTCTATCCTGGGAATCTCCATGACGCTCTTGTAGTTGAATCTCTGCTTCAGCAATGGAGCGACTTCCTTCTCATATTTTTCTCTGAGACGCGACATTAACCACCCTCCTTCCGCTTCGAAGGCTGTCTCACTTTCCTATCTCAGCGCCACACCGCTTGCAGACTCTGATATAGTCCCCATCCTCCGCCAGCACCTGCCCCACCCGGGTTGGCTTATTGCATTTACTGCATACGACCATAACCTTGCCTACAGGCATGGGCCCCGGCTTTTCAATAACCCCGCCCTGAGGCATTGTGCGTGTCGGCTTCGTATGACGTTTCAAGATGTTGATGCCTTCGACGCTTACCTTTCCATCCTTAGGGAACACCCGCAAAACCTTCCCCTTCTTGCCTTTATCCTTTCCCGAAAGAATCAGGACCGTATCGCCCTTTTTGACCTTCAACCTTGCCTGGGCCAACTCCAGTGCGCCCCCTTTCAGACTAAAGCACCTCTGGCGCAAGCGAGACTATCTTCATGAAATTCTTCTCCCTCAACTCACGCGCCACGGGCCCAAAGATCCTCGTCCCCCTGGGATTATTCTGGTCATTTATAATTACGGCCGCGTTCTCGTCAAATCTTATATATGAACCGTCAGGTCTCGGGAGATTCTTCCGCATCCTGACGATAACAGCCCTCACAACGTCGCCCTTCTTCACCATGCCGCCCGGGGCTGCCTCTTTCACCGAGGCCATTATGACATCCCCGATCCCGGCGTAACGCCTGTTGGAGCCACCGAGGACGCGTATACACATAATCTTCCTTCCCCCGGTATTATCGGCTACGTTGAGAATAGTCTGCGGCTGGATCATCGCCCACCCTCCTTTCGAAACCATTCCTGCAGAAACCGCCCTGGCTCATAGACCCGACCTGCCTCTACCTGGCCTTTTCTATAATGCCGACGACCCTCCATCTCTTATCCCTGCTGAGAGGCCTCGTCTCCATAATCCTTACCTTATCGCCAATATGGCACACATTCCCCTCATCATGGGCCTTGAGCTTCGTAGTCCGGCGAATAATCCGGCCATAAAGCGAGTGCCTTACCATTCTCTCAATGGCCACCACGACCGTCTTATCCATAGCATCGCTAACAACCGTGCCAACCCGCATCTTGCGGACCCCGCGTTCCGCCGTCGCCACAGGACCCCCTCCTTCCGCACCTGGTCTAGACTAGCTAGGCCTGATTAATCCTCAGCTCTCGCTCATGCAAAATTGTATTAACTCGCGCAATTGAACGCTTAACTTCTCGCAGCCTCATCACGTTCTCAAGCTGGCCGGTGGCAAGCTGGAACCTGAGATTGAAGAGCTCTTCCTTGAGGTTCCGGAGGTTTCTTTCCAGTTCCTCGTTCGTCAGATCCCTTATCTCCTTAGCCTTCATTTGCCTCACCACCCACTTCCTCGCGCTTGATAAACTTGCTCTTGACAGGGAGCTTATAGGCAGCGAGCCGCATTGCCTCCCTCGCCACATCCTCGGGCACCCCTGCAATTTCAAAAAGCACGCGCCCGGGCTTTACGACCGCAACCCAGTATTCAGGGTTGCCCTTCCCGCTTCCCATACGGGTCTCTGCGGGTTTGGCCGTAACGGGCTTATCCGGGAAAATCTTAATCCAGACCTTCCCACCCCTCTTAATATAGCGGGTCATGGCAATTCGAGCCGCCTCGATCTGGCGCTCAGTGACCCACCCCGGCTCGAGCGCCTGCAGTCCAAACTCGCCGAGGAAAAGCTCCGATCCTCGCGAGGCGGTGCCCTTCATCCTGCCGCGCTGGACCTTTCGATACTTTACTCTCTTGGGTTGTAACACTCTTACTCGCCTCCCTGTGCCGCCGCTTTCGGCTTCTCCGGAAGCACCTCGCCCTTATATATCCACACCTTGACCCCTATACGGCCATAGGTGGTATAAGCCTCTGCGAAGCCATAGTCGATGTCAGCCCTCAGCGTATGAAGGGGAACCTTGCCCTCATTATAACCCTCACTCCGGGCGATTTCCGCACCGCCAAGGCGCCCGCTGCACGACATCTTTACCCCCTGAGCACCGAGCTTCATCGCCCGAGCCAGAGCCTGTTTCATAGCTCGCCTGAATGAAATCCTCTTTTCAATCTGCTGCGCAATGTTCTCGGCCACCAGCTGCGCATCAAGCTCGGGAATCCTGACCTCCACGATATTTACGCTCACCTGTTTACCCGTTAGGCTCTCAAGCTGGCGTCTGAGGCTCTCGACCTCCTGGCCGCCTTTCCCTATAACCATACCAGGCCGCGCCGTGTGAATGGTCAGCCTGACCCTGTTGGCTGCCCTCTCGATCTCGACCCTCGAGATGCCAGCCGCGTAAAGCCTCCCCTTGATGAACTTCCGGATTTCGAGGTCCTCGTGCAGGAGCTCTGAATAGTTCTTCTTGCTATACCATCTCGATGCCCAGTCCTTTATTACCCCGAGCCTCAGTCCAAGTGGGTGTACCTTCTGGCCCACAAATCAACCCTCCTTCTCTCTGAGAATAACCGTCACATGACTCGTCCGCTTCCTTATTCTCGCCGGAATGCCACGCATCCGGGCGCGCCATCTCTTCAAGGTTGGACCCTGATCCACATGAGCCACTGCAACATAGAGGTCTTCCCTGTTAAGGTCCAGATTATGCTCGGCGTTTGCCACGGCCGACTTAACAACCTTCGCCACAACCTCCGAAGCCCCTTTGGGGGTATGCTTCAACAGCGCCAGTGCCTCGTTGGCGGTCTTGCCCCTGATAATATCGACAACCTGCCGGACCTTCCGCGGCGAGATTCTCACGTAACGTGCTACTGCCCTGGCCTCCATATCTCGCACCAACCCCCTTCCTACTTCAGAGCCGTCGATCGCTCCGTATGCGCGCCATGGCCCCTGAATGTCCTCGTCACTGCGAACTCACCCAATTTATGGCCCACCATATCCTCGGTGATGTATATCGGGACGTGTCTCCTGCCATCGTGAACCGCGATGGTATGTCCCACCATGTCTGGAAATACTGTTGAATCCCTGGACCAGGTCTTGATGACCTCTTTCACGCCCTTTTCATTCATGGCCTTTATCTTCGCCAGGAGCCTTGCTTCTACATAGGGCCCCTTCTTCAGCGATCTTGACACGCGCCTACCTCCTTCCATGAAAACGCACCTCAATGAGACTGGCAAGATTGCCTAGCTCGTGCGCCTCTTGAGGATCATCTTATCGGATAGCTTTCGCTTGCGAGTCTTATAGCCCAGCGTGGGCTTGCCCCATGGAGTGACCGGGCTCTTTCGCCCAACAGGTGCGCGGCCCTCTCCACCACCGTGAGGGTGATCCACCGGGTTCATGACCACCCCGCGGACCTTTGGTTTCCGGCCAAGCCACCTCGAGCGACCCGCTTTGCCGACGGAGATATTCTCCCACTCGACATTTCCAACCTGGCCGACGGTAGCCTTGCAGTCGAGGCGAAGCAGCCGCACCTCGCCTGATGGAAGGCGAACGTGGGCGAAATCCCCCTCCTTGGCGATGAGCTGGGCCCCTATGCCTGCCGCCCTCACCAGCTGGCCACCCTTACCCGCTACGAGCTCAATGTTATGGATAATGGTGCCAACAGGGATATTGCGCAGCGGGAGGGCGTTGCCCGGCTTTATATCAGCACCCGGGCCGGACATCAACACATCCCCGGTCTTGACCCCCAGCGGAGCGATGATATAGCGCTTCTCGCCATCGGCGTAGTTCAAGAGTGCAATACGAGCGCTCCTGTTGGGATCGTATTCAATGGCTGCGACCCTGGCCGGCACGCCGTCCTTGTCCCTCCGGAAATCTATAACCCTGTAAAGCCTCTTGTGGCCGCCGCCACGGAACCTAGCCGTGATCCTGCCATAGACATTGCGCCCCGCGGACTTTTTCAACGGCCTGAGCAACGAACGCTCAGGTTTTTCCTTCGTAATCTCGTCAAAGGCGGATACCGTCATAAAACGCCTACCCGCCGTTATGGGCTTGAACTTTCTTATCGCCACCTTGTGCTTTCCCTCCCTTGTTACGGGATCACCCGGCCAGACGCCCTCGAACTAAACCTCGGACCAAACCTCGAACTAAACGCCCTCGAAGATCGGGATCGAGTAGTTTTTCTCGAGGGTGACTATAGCCTTTTTCCGTTCGGGCGTTCTCCCCTGGAACCGCCCTACCCTCTTGATCTTACCGTAGATGCGGGTGGTGGCGACATCCTTGACCTTTACCTTAAAGATCGCCTCCACCGCCTCCTTGATCTGGGTCTTGTTGGCGCGGAGATCGACAATGAACGTGTACTTATTCTGCTCAAGCATCCTGGTGCTTTTCTCCGTCACCATGGGCCGTATGATTATATCTCGCGGATCCCCCATTGCCCCCATTGCACTCACTGCGCCAGCACCTCCTCCAGCTTGGCGACGGCATCCCTGGTCATGAGGAGCTTCTTGTGAGCCAGGATATCGTAGACATTGAGCTTCTCGACAGGGATAGTCGTAACGCCAGGGATATTATTGGCCGACCTGGTGATATTGGCATCAAGCTCCGCCGTCACAACCAGGGCGGAGTCGCCCGCATCCAGCCCATTGAGGATCCCCAGCATCGTCTTGGTCTTCGGTGCTTCAAGGCTGAGATCATCGAGGATCACCAACTCGCCCGCCTCAGTCTTGGCGGAGAGGGCCGATTTGAGTGCAAGCCTTCTCGCCTTCTTCGGTAGCCGGTAGCCATAATCCCTCGGCTGGGGCCCAAAGAGAGTCGCGCCGCCAGGCCATAGCGGCGATCGCCTGCTCCCATGCCTTGCGCGTCCCGTTCCCTTTTGCCTCCAGGGCTTCACCCCGCCGCCGGAAACATATCCAATAGTCTTCGTAGCAGCCGTCCCCTGGCGTCTGGACGCAAGCTGCATAACCACGGCCTCGTGTAGGAGGCCCTTATGCACGGGGACCCCGAAAACCCCGTCTGATAAATTCAACTCCCCGACTTTTTCTCCACGAACGTTATAGAGAGGCGCCGTGGGCATGACCGTTCCCCCCTTTACTTGGCGCTCCGTTTCTTAATGCTTTCCTTCACGATGAGAAGGCCTCCCCTCCGGCCTGGGACCGCGCCGCGAACCAGCAATAGATTCCGGTCAGCGTCGACCTTGACCACCTTGAGGTTCTGAATGGTAACTCGTTCCCCTCCGAGGCGCCCCGGGAGCCTTCTACCCTTGAAGACACGCGCAGGGTCAGTTGCACCCAGAGAACCGACCCTCCTGTGGTACATCGATCCATGGGACATTGGCCCGCGCCGGAAGTTCCAGCGTTTCACGACGCCGCTGAAGCCCTTACCGAGGGAAGTCCCCGTGATGTCCACGGAATCCCCTTCCTTGAATATGTCAGCCTTTACCTCCTGGCCGACCTGGAACTGCTCAGCATCATCCGTCCTTATCTCTTTGAGGTAGCGGGTCGGCTTTAGCCCGGCCTTTTTGAAATGTCCCCGCACGGCCCTGGTAAAAAGCCTCTCTCTCTTCTCCCCCATGCCGAGCTGGATGGCGTTATAGCCATCGGTCTCCCTGGTTTTCTTTTGAACAATAATGCATGGCCCCGCCTCGACCACGGTCACTGGCACAGCATTCCCATCTGAATCAAAAACTCGAGTCATCCCAAGCTTCCTGGCGAGTATACCCTTGGGCACGACCGACACCCCCTCTCTGGGTCGAAGCTCAGAGTTTGATCTCTATATCCACCCCAGCCGGCAGGTCGAGCCTCATCAGGTCTTCAACCGTCTTCGGGGTGGGATCAAGAATATCTATTAACCTCTTGTGCGTGCGCATCTCGAACTGCTCCCTCGAGTCCTTGTCAACATGGACCGAGCGCAAAACGGTATAGACGCTCTTCTCCGTCGGCAACGGGATCGGCCCCGAGATCTGCGCCCCGCTCCGCCTGGCCGTATCCACGATCTTTTCACAGGACTGGTCCAGGAGCTTATGATCGAACGCCTTGAGCTTTATCCTTATCTTCTGGCTGGTCATATCAATACCTCACTATCGGCGAATTTGCCGCGGTCGCCCGGGCCGGGGCCATGCGGTCGCCCGCCATCCCTATTTACAGGTTCAAGGCTTCCAGCGGGCCGGCCCGGGAACAGCAGCATTAGATAGCGTTACTCGATGATCGAGGTTACGACGCCCTTCCCGACAGTCCTGCCACCCTCACGGATTGCGAAGCGCAGCCCCTCCTCCATGGCGATGGGTGTTATAAGGCTTATCGTCATCTTGATGTTATCACCGGGCATGACCATTTCCACGCCGTCCGGCAGCTTGACATCGCCGGTAACGTCCGTTGTCCGGAAGTAGAACTGCGGCCTGTAACCATTGAAGAATGGGGTGTGCCGCCCTCCCTCTTCCTTGGACAGGACATAGACCTCGGCATGGAACTTGGTATGGGGCGTGATCGATCCTGGTTTCGCCAGGACCTGCCCCCTCTCGACCTCATCCTTTTCAATGCCCCTGAGGAGGACGCCGATGTTATCGCCGGCCACGCCCATATCCAGAGTCTTCCGGAACATCTCGACGCCGGTCACGACGGACTTCTTGGTCTCAGTGCTCAGGCCCACGATAACGACCTCGTCCCCGACCTTCACCGCGCCCCGCTCAACCCTGCCGGTTGCAACCGTGCCACGGCCCGTGATGCTGAATACGTCCTCAACGGGCATGAGGAATGGCTTATCGGTATCGCGCTGCGGGGTCGGGATATAGTTATCGACCGCGTCCATGAGCTCCAGTATGCCGCCGCACCACTTGCACTCGCGCTGCCCGCAGCCGCACTCCAGGGCCTTGAGAGCCGAGCCCCTGACAAAGGGTATCTCATCGCCCGGGAACTCGTTCTTGGAGAGGATATCCCTGACCTCCATCTCCACCAGGTCAACCAGTTCGGACTCTCCCTCCATCCTATCGACCTTATTGAGGAAGACGACTATATACGGCACGCCTACCTGCCTTGCAAGAAGCACGTGCTCACGCGTCTGGGGCATCGGGCCATCTTCCGCCGACACGACGAGTATGGCGCCATCCATCTGGGCCGCGCCGGTGATCATGTTCTTGACATAATCAGCATGCCCGGGGCAGTCGACGTGGGCATAGTGTCTCTTATCGGTCTCGTATTCCACATGCGCTGTCGCGATGGTGATACCGCGCTCCCTCTCCTCCGGGGCGTTGTCAATCTCATCGAACTTCTTGTATGTCGCCTTGCCCTGCTTGGAGAGAACAAGCGTGATAGCCGACGTGAGAGTCGTCTTGCCATGGTCGATATGTCCTATGGTTCCAACGTTGACATGTGGCTTCGTCCTCTCATACTTTTGCTTAGCCATACATCCTTCCTCCTTGACCTCGTCATTTGATCTTGGCTATAACATTTCTTATTGTGAAGCCGCGCCGGAGGGCGGGCAGCCTCCGCCGCGACCTGACACCTAATCTGGCTCCCGCCCGTGTTTAACTCGCCGCGCCGCGCGCCGTTAAACGTTCGGCGATGCTGGCGGGGACCTCCTCGTACCCGAGTAGCTTCATCATATAAGTTCCCCGCCCCTGGGTCACGGACCTGAGGTCTGTTGCGTATCCGAACATCTCGGCCAGCGGGACATTTGCACGGACGATTTGCATATCGCCGCGAGCCTGCGTCCCCTCGACCCTACCCCTACGTGAAGCGATATTGGCTATGACGTCACCCATGAATTCCTGCGGGACTACCACCTCAACGTCCATGATGGGCTCCAGTAATACAGGATGCGCCCTCCTCGCACCATCCTTGAATGCCATCGATGCCGCTATCTTGAATGCTATTTCCGAGGAGTCGACCTCGTGGTAGGATCCGTCCACAAGAGTCGCCTTTACATCGACCACCGGGTATCCAGCTATGACGCCGCTCTCCATGGCCTCCCTGACGCCAGCCTCGACGGCAGGGATATACTCCCTGGGGACGGCGCCGCCCACGATCTTGTTGGTGAATTCGAACCCCTTGCCCGGTTCATTGGGCTCCAGCTCGAGCCATACGTGGCCATACTGGCCACGCCCTCCCGTCTGCCGGACGAACCTGCCCTCGCTCTTGATCCTTCCTCTGATGGTCTCCCTGTAGGCAACCTGCGGTTTTCCCACATTGGCCTCAACCTTGAACTCGCGCAACAGCCTGTCAACAATTATCTCCAGGTGGAGCTCGCCCATGCCGGATATAATGGTCTGGCCGGTCTCCGCATCCGTGCGCACCTTGAAGGTTGGATCTTCCTCAGCAAGGCGCATGAGCGATATGCCAAGCTTATCCTCATCGGCCTTGGTCTTCGGCTCAACAGCGACCGACATAACAGGCTCGGGGAACTCCATGGCCTCGAGCACGATCGGGTGCTTTTCGTCACACAGCGTATCGCCTGTGAAGGTATCCTTGAGGCCAACCGCAGCAACGATATCGCCGCTTGCCGCCATCTCAGCCTCCTCACGGTGATTCGCGTGCATCCGCAAAATGCGCGCAACCCGCTCCTTCTTGCGCTTCAAGGGGTTATAAACATACGACCCCGCTGATATCTTCCCCGAGTAGACCCTGAAGTAGGCCAGTCTCCCCACATAGGGGTCCGCAACTATCTTGAAGGCCAGCGCCGCAAAGGGTTCATCCACGCTCGGGTGCCGCTGTTCCTTCTCCTGGGTATCGGGGTTGATGCCCTCAACTGGCGGCAGGTCGGTCGGTGCCGGGAGATAATCAACAATCGCGTCAAGCAGGGGCTGTACGCCTTTATTCCTGAAGGCCGAGCCACACAGGACCGGGACGAGTTTGCCTGCAAGGGTTCCCTTCCGCAGGGCCTGCTTGATCTCGTCCTCACTTATCTCTTGGCCCTCGACATATTTGAGCATGAGCTCATCATCCACTTCCGCGACGGCCTCGAGAAGGGCTTCGCGCTTTCCGGCCGCCTCCTGCTCCACCTCGGGTGGTATTGGGGCAACCTCGAGCTCCATCCCGAGATCATCCTTGTAGATGATGGCCTTTTGCGCTATCAGGTCGACAACCCCTGTAAACGCCGCCTCGGCACCCAAAGGGATCTGAATCGGCACCGGGTTAGCCCCGAGCTTCTGTTTCATCTCGCCGACAACACGGTCGAAGTCAGCGCCGACTCTGTCCATTTTGTTGACAAAAGCCATCCGGGGAACATTATACCTATCCGCCTGGCGCCATACGGTCTCCGATTGAGGTTCCACGCCTCCAACTGCGCAAAACACTGCTACCGCTCCATCCAGGACCCTCAACGACCGCTCGACCTCTACTGTAAAGTCCACGTGCCCGGGTGTATCTATAATGTTAATACGATGATCCCGCCAGTGGCAGGTGGTAGCCGCCGAGGTAATGGTAATTCCCCTCTCCTGCTCCTGGACCATCCAGTCCATGGTAGCTGACCCCTCGTCGACCTCGCCGATTCTGTGAACCCGGCCAGTGTAGAAGAGGATTCGCTCAGTCGTTGTAGTCTTGCCAGCGTCGATGTGAGCCATTATACCTATGTTTCGCGTCTTTTCCAGTGGAAAGCTTTTACCCATGCCGATTCCCTCCCTTCCATTGGCCGACTTCGCATACACTTCGCATACTAAGCATGCTAAACCCGCTTCACCCGGCCTACCACCTGTAATGTGCGAAGGCCTTGTTAGCCTCGGCCATCCTGTGGGTGTCTTCTCGTTTCTTCACTGAGCCGCCAACTCCCTGTGCGGCATCCATAATCTCTCCTGCAAGCTTTTCAGCCATGCTCTTCTCGGATCTTTCCCTTGCGAACTGGACCATCCATCGCAAGCCAAGAGCGGTTCTCCTATCTGGCCTGACCTCAATAGGCACCTGATAGGTGGCACCACCGACTCTTCGAGGCTTGACCTCGAGAACCGGCATAACGTTTTTGAGGGCGCGATCAAATATCTCGAGAGGATCTTTGCCGGTCTTCTCGCGAATGATATCCATGGCCCTGTAGAAAATACCTTCCGCAATCCCCCTCTTGCCTCTCATGAGGAGCCTGTTGATCATCGCGGTAGCTAATTTGCTCTGATATACAGGATCCGGGATTAGTTCGCGCCTCCCAACTTTACCACGCCTCGGCATTTGCCCACCTCCATTTCAACCTTGTGTTGCGTGTTATGACTTGGGTCTCTTCGCTCCGTATTTGGATCTCCCCTGGCGCCTGTTCTGGACCCCGGCTGCATCCAGCGTGCCGCGAATGATATGGTACCTCACGCCCGGGAGGTCCTTGACCCTGCCGCCCCTTATCAATACAACCGAGTGCTCCTGCAGGTTATGGCCTATGCCTGGTATATATGCCGTGACCTCAAGGCCGTTGGTGAGGCGGACCCTAGCGATCTTCCGCAATGCAGAATTCGGCTTTTTGGGCGTGGTGGTCCTCACGACCGTGCAGACGCCCCGCTTCTGCGGTGAACCCTCGGCGTAGCTGGTCTTGCGCGTATAAGAATTGTAAAGCCAGCGCAAAGCAGGTGCCGCAGACTTCTTCTCGACCTTCTCTCTACCCTTGCGAATAAGCTGACTGATCGTCGGCATCCATTACACCTCCTCTCTCAAATCCTCAAAAAATCTCTGACTATATATCTTTGACTATCTCACGAATCACTGCCCCAAGACACAATCTTGCCCCTTGCACCAGGCGGTGGAAGGGGCAAGTCTCATGCCGGTATCCTCTCTGTCAGTCCTGCAGTATTGCAGCGGCTGCTGCCCCAACCTCTATCCCACAAGCCTTACCAAGCTGTGTCATAGTGTCAATGTTCACAATGGGAACACCCTTAGTCTTACACAGGTTCCTGATATTCCTCACAACATGTTCTTCGGCGTCGTCTGCCACGAATACCGTCTTTACGTCTCCCCGTTCGAGAGCCTTGAGGGTCTCCTTCGTGCCCACGGCCTTCCTTCTCGCAGCTCTTAGCTCATCACTGGACATATCGCTCTCTCCTCCCCCAAATACGTTCACTTCGTAATTTAGAGGGATCTTTCAAGGGAAACTCCGCCGTCAGACACTTTGGTATTATAGCATCTCTAATATCCAGTGTCAAGTGAAACCGGCACCACGTCCACGCCAGCCTCGGCCGCCTGCTCGGCAACTTCCTCGGTGGCAACATCCTCCACATCGGGCTCATCCTTCTCCTCATCGCCGCCCACAGGCGCGACCCTGATATTGCGATACCTTGACATCCCTGTCCCACCCGGGATGAGCTTCCCGATTATAACATTCTCCTTGAGGCCCAATAATGGGTCTGTCTTCCCCTTGATTGATGCATCTGTCAACACCCGGGTGGTCTCCTGGAAGGATGCCGCCGAGAGAAAGCTCTCCGTCGCAAGGGATGCCTTCGTAATCCCCAGCAAGACCGGCCTGCCTATCGCCGGCTCCCCGCCCTGCTCCTCTGCCTTTCTGTTGGCCTCTTCAAATTCGAAGATATCGACAAGGCCACCGGTCAGAAGGTCGGTGTCACCGGGCTGGTCAACCCTCCACTTGCGCATCATCTGCCTCACGACGACCTCGATATGCTTATCGTTTATCTCCACGCCCTGTGAGCGGTATACACTCTGAACCTCGCGGAGGAGGTAATGCTGGACAGCTCGCATACCCTTTATCCTGAGGATGTCGTGGGGGTTGACCGAGCCTTCTGTCAACTGATCCCCCGCAGCGACGCGTGCCCCATCCTTGACTTCCAGCCGCGCGCCATAAGGGACGGCATAAACCTTCTCATCACCGTGATCCGTCTGGACCACTATCCTCCTTGTACCCTTCGTCTCACTGATGCGGACCGTGCCGTCGACCTCGCTTATGATAGCCTGGCCCTTGGGCTTCCTGGCCTCAAAGAGCTCCTCGACGCGGGGCAAGCCCCTGGTTATATCGTCGCCTGCAACGCCGCCCGTGTGGAATGTTCTCATCGTCAGCTGGGTGCCAGGCTCACCAATGGATTGCGCAGCGATTATGCCGACAGCCTCGCCCACCTCAACAGGCCTTCCCGTGGCGAGGTTGCGACCATAGCACTTGGAGCACACCCCGTACCTGGTGCGGCAGGTCAGGACGGATCTTATCTTCACCGACGTAATGCCCACACGCTCTATCATACGAGCGTGGTCCTCATTGATCTCCTGATTTTTCTCGACTATAACCTCGCCAGTAGCCGGGTTTATAATATCCTCCAGGGCCAGCCTGCCGACGACCCTATCGCGCAGTGATTCTATAGCCTCGTCTCCCTCGGTTATGGCGCTCACCTCGATGCCATCCTCTGTCCCGCAATCCTCCTCACGGACGATGACGTCCTGGGCGACGTCCACAAGCCTGCGCGTCAGATACCCGGAGTCGGCCGTCCTGAGGGCGGTGTCAGCAAGGCCTTTACGTGTGCCATGGGTCGATATGAAATACTCAAGGACGGTGAGGCCTTCCCGGAAATTCGCCTTGATCGGTAGGTCAATCGTCCGCCCCGACGGGTCAGCAACGAGGCCCCGCATTCCCGCGAGCTGCCTCAACTGCTGCACATTGCCTCGCGCACCGGATGTCGCCATCATATAGACAGGATTGAACTTATCCAAGTGACCCAGCATCGCCTTCTGAACCCTATCAGTTGCCTCCGTCCAGGCATCGATCACAAGCTGGTACTGTTCCTCGCTCGTGATAAGCCCCCTCCTGTGCTGCTGCTCGATCTCATCGACCTTCTTCTCGGTTTCGGCGAGGATATCCTGTTTTTCAGGCGGTATAACGATATCCTCGATTGCAACCGTTGTGCCGGATTTCGTGGCATGTCTGAAACCAGTTGTCTTGATATTATCCAGGATCTCTGCGGTCTTTACATTGCCGTATTTCCGCTGGCACATAGCCACAATCTTGCCGAGGAATCCCTTGGTCACCGGGTGTCGCTCCGGTAACTCCTTGATGATCTCTGCTATAGGTTTCTCGCGATTCCTTATGATATCCTCGAGAATCCCGCCCTCCTCAATGGCGCTATCCGTTGCGTCGTTAATGTACGGGAAATCCTCCGGGAAGATCGAGTTAAAGATGATCCGGCCGACCGTGGTCACCAGGAGCGCATTTTTGAACTCCTCCCTGCGCAGGTTGACCTTCTCGCCACCTGTTCGGACGGCAATCCGCGCGTGGAGCTCGACCACGCCCTGGTCGTAAGCCAGCAACGCCTCGTTGAAGCTTGAAAAGATCTTGCCCTCGCCCCTGGCACCATTCTTCTCCAGGGTGAGGTAGTAAGACCCGAGCACCAGGTCCTGGCCCGGGACGGCTATCGGGCGCCCGTGGGCGGGAGACAGGATGTTATTCACGGATAACATCAGCAGCCTCGCCTCGGCCTGAGCTTCAGCCGACAGCGGGACATGGGCAGCCATCTGGTCCCCGTCAAAGTCCGCATTATACGCCGGGCACACGAAGGGATGAATCTTTATTGCGCGTCCCTCGACAAGCACCGGCTCAAATGCCTGGATGCCCAGCCTGTGCAAGGTTGGGGCGCGGTTCAAGAGCACAGGGTGTTCCCTGATTACCTCCTCGAGGACGTCCCAGACCTCATCCCGCACCCGTTCCACCATCCTCTTTGCGCTCTTGATATTGTGCGCGTAGCCCCGGTCGACGAGCTTCTTCATGACAAATGGCTTGAAGAGCTCAAGAGCCATCTCCTTAGGCAAGCCACACTGGTGCAGCTTCAACTCTGGACCCACGACGATAACCGAGCGGCCCGAGTAATCCACGCGCTTGCCAAGGAGGTTCTGTCTAAACCTCCCCTGCTTCCCCTTCAGCATGTCAGAGAGGGACTTCAACGGCCTGTTGCCCGGTCCGGTTACAGGCCTCCCCCGCCGCCCATTGTCGATAAGCGCATCCACGGCTTCCTGGAGCATGCGCTTCTCGTTTCTAACGATAATATCCGGCGCTCCCAGCTCCAGGAGACGCTTTAACCTGTTATTCCGGTTGATAACCCTCCGGTAGAGATCATTCAGATCCGATGTCGCAAAGCGTCCCCCATCCAGCTGGACCATGGGCCTCAAGTCCGGCGGTATAACCGGGATTACATCCAGTATCATGTATTCGGGCCGATTCTGTGACCTACGAAAGGCCTCTGCGACCTCCAGGCGCCTTATGGCTCGTATTCTCTTCTGCCCGCTCGTTTCCTTGATCTCCTTGCGCAGCTCCCGAGAAAGCTGGTCCAGGTCGATCTCCTTGAGAAGCTCCTTTATCGCCTCGGCCCCCATCCCGGCCTTAAACGCCTGCCCGTATCTCTCGCGATACTCCCGGTATTCATTCTCGGACAACAGCTGCTTCTTACTCAAAGGCGTATCGCCCGGCTCGATCACAATATATGAAGCGAAGTATAATACCTTCTCGAGCGACCTCGGAGACATGTCGAGGAGCAGGCCCATACGGCTCGGGATCCCCTTGAAATACCAGATGTGAGATACAGGGGCAGCGAGCTCAATATGGCCGAGCCGTTCCCTTCGAACCTTGGACCTGGTAACCTCCACCCCGCACTTATCGCAAACGATGCCTTTGTACCTTACCCTCTTGTATTTACCGCAATGGCACTCCCAGTCCCTCGTTGGGCCAAAGATCTTCTCACAGAAGAGGCCCTCCCGTTCCGGCTTGAGAGTCCGGTAGTTTATAGTCTCTGGTTTCTTGACCTCCCCACTTGACCAGGCACGGATCTGCTCAGGGGACGCCAGGCCGATCCTCATCTTGTCAAAATTGTTCACATCCAACAACGGCCTCTCCTCCTCTCTTGAGCTTCCCCTCTGTAACCTTTACAGGCTGCAGGGCTAGACATCTTCATCTTCTTCCTCATCTTCCTCATTATCCTCAATGTCATACCCTTCATCGTTGCCTTCATAATACCCGTACTCGTCGTCACCGGCTTCATCTACAATATCGTCGTCTGCAGTATCATCATCTGTGCTATCATCATCGAGGTCGCTGTCGTAGAGCTCATCTTCCTCTTCCCCGATGTCAAGCCCATCTTCCTCTGTGAGCTCTTCTCCACTGAAGCCTTCCTCTTCGCCCGTTATAACCACGCTCCGGGCATTCCCGGTATTAACCTCGCCCTCGTCATAGATACCCTGGGGCTCCTGGTCTTCATCCAAACCAGCATCAACATCTACATCGATATCTTCCTCTATATCTCCAGCTTCTGTATCCCCTGTATCCTCCTTCTCCTCTTCCTCTTCCTCTTCTTCCGGCGGGGTATACGGTTCATCGCCCTCCCTGCCCTCAATATCTATACCGAGTTCTTTCGCCGTCTCACCGACATCATTGTCGCTCTCGCCTATCTCGATTTCCTCAGCATGTTCGCCAAGGACCTTCACGTCGAGCCCGAGGCTTTGGAGCTCCTTGATCAAGACCTTGAAGGATTCAGGCACCCCCGGCTCGGGGACGTTATCGCCCTTCACGATAGCCTCATATGTCCTGACCCTCCCGACGACGTCGTCGGATTTGACAGTCAAGAGCTCTTGCAGGGTGTAAGCCGATCCATAAGCCTCGAGCGCCCACACCTCCATCTCGCCGAATCTCTGGCCGCCAAACTGGGCCTTGCCGCCCAGGGGCTGCTGTGTCACCAGGGAATACGGACCTGTGGACCTTGCATGAATCTTATCATCAACAAGGTGCAGGAGCTTCATAAGATATGCGTAGCCAACAGTGACCGGGTTATCAAATGGCTCACCCGTGCGACCGTCATAGAGGATCGTCTTACCGTTCTCGGGAAGCCCGTTCTCCTTCAACATATCAACGATTTCATCCTCCAGAGCCCCGTCGAAAACCGGACTCGCAACCGGGGTCCCGGACATCTTGGCCGCCCACCCGAGGTGCGTCTCCATGACCTGCCCGAGGTTCATTCTGGAGGGCACCCCCAGGGGATTGAGCACAACCTCAATCGGGGTGCCATCAGGGAGAAACGGCATATCCTCCTCTGGCAGTATCCGTGCTATCACGCCCTTATTGCCGTGGCGGCCGGCCATCTTATCCCCTTCGGAGATCTTGCGCTTCTGGGCTATATACACCCTCACAAGCTTATTCACACCCGGTCCAAGCTCATCACCATTTTCACGGGAGAACACGTGAACGGCAACAACCTTGCCGGCCTCGCCATGCGGGACGCGGAGAGAGGTATCCCGCACCTCACGCGCCTTCTCCCCAAATATGGCCCTCAAGAGGCGCTCTTCAGCCGTGAGCTCTGTCTCGCCCTTGGGCGTAACCTTCCCAACGAGTATATCACCGGGTCTCACCTCAGCGCCAACCCGGATGATCCCGCGCTCGTCGAGGTCCTTCAGCGCCTCCTCGCCGACATTCGGTATATCGCGAGTTATCTCTTCAGAGCCGAGCTTCGTATCGCGCGCCTCGGCCTCATACTCTTCTATGTGAATGGAGGTGAATACGTCCTCCTTGACGAGCTTCTCGCTTATGAGAATAGCATCTTCGTAGTTGCAGCCCTCCCAGGGCATGAAGGCCACCAGGACATTCCGCCCTAGGGCCAGCTCGCCGTGGTCTGTTGACGGGCCGTCCGCTATCACGCCCCCGGCGGCGACCTGGTCGCCCCTTCGCACGATCGGCTTCTGATTAATGCACGTGCCCTGGTTGGACCTTTGGAACTTCAAGAGCTTATACCGGTCCTCCTGGCCACCGCCGGTTTTTATGACAATCTCGTCCGAGGTGACCCTCGTTACAACCCCCGGGTTTTTCGCGAGGACGACCACTCCAGAATCAACTGCCGCCTTATACTCAATCCCCGTCCCGACCAGGGGTGCCTCTGTCCGGAGAAGCGGCACGGCCTGGCGCTGCATGTTCGATCCCATGAGGGCGCGGCCCGCATCGTCGTTTTCAAGAAACGGTATCAATGCCGTCGCAACGCTGACAAGCTGCTTGGGTGATACATCCATGTAGTCGACCTGGTCTGCGGGCACCATAAGGATCTCATCCTTATACCTCACTGAAACCCTGTTGTGAATGAACCGGCTCTCCTCATCCAGGGGCTCGTTGGCCTGAGCGATGATATAATTATCCTCCTCATCGGCGGTGAGATACGCTATATCGTTAGTTACATGCCCGTTCTCCACCCTGCGATATGGGGTCTCGATGAAGCCGAATTCATTGATCCTCGCATAGGTGCAGAGGGAGCCTATAAGGCCGATGTTTGGACCTTCTGGCGTCTCAATGGGGCACATCCGGCCATAGTGGGAGTGGTGAACGTCGCGCACCTCAAACCCTGCCCGCTCCCTGCTCAGGCCGCCTGGCCCCAACGCGCTGAGACGCCGCTTGTGAGTCAGCTCCGCAAGCGGATTTGTCTGGTCCATGAACTGCGAGAGCTGGCTTGAACCAAAGAACTCTTTCACAGCGGCAACAACCGGGCGAATATTTATGAGGGCCTGAGGGGTGATTACGTCGACATCCTGTATTGTCATTCTCTCGCGGACGACCCGCTCCATCCTGGAAAGCCCGATCCGGAACTGGTTTTGCAGGAGTTCGCCCACGGATTTCAACCGGCGATTGCCAAGGTGATCGATATCATCAGTCTGGCCGATCCCGATAAGCAGGTTCACCAGATAGTTGACCGTCGTCACTATATCCTCCCTGGTGACCGTCTTCACAGTGAGCGGGGGCTGCCCGTTGCCGATGATCTTCACCGAGCGGCCCTCTTCATCCAGGGCGATTATATCGCGTTTATCCCCCCGTGCAAGCATCTCCGTTATCTTTTGCGCCAGCCGGCGGTCCACCTTCTCCCCGGCGGCAACCAAGACCTTGCCTGTGGCGCTATCCACTATATCGCTGGCAGGTCGCAACCCGACCAGGCGATTGCCCATGGCAAGCTTCTTATTGATCTTATGCCGGCCTACTGCGGCGAGATCATAGCGCTTAGGGTCAAAAAACAGCGTTTCAAAGAGCGCCCTGGCGCTCTCCACCGTTGGCGGCTCCCCGGGGCGAAGCCGCTTATATATCTCAACAAGCCCCTCTTCCTCGGACTCTGTATTGTCGCGCTCCAGCGTGCTTCTTATAGCCTCATTCTCACCAAAAAGCTCCAGGATCCTCGCATTTGTCCCGTACCCGAGGGCACGAATCAAAACCGTTGCCGGCAGCTTGCGCGTCCTATCGACCCTTACCCACAGGCAGTCATTGGCGTCCGTTTCAAATTCAAGCCAAGCGCCCCTGTTGGGGATAATGCTGGCCGTAAATATAGGCTTGCCGTTTGAGTCGACCTCGTGGCCGAAATACACGCCGGGTGAGCGCACAAGCTGGCTCACGATCACGCGCTCCGCGCCGTTTATGATGAAAGTGCCCTTCTCGGTCATTAGCGGGAAGTCGCCCATGAAGACCTCCTGCTCCTTAACTTCGCCGGTCTCTTTGTTTATCAACCGGACGCGAACCTTGAGGGGCGCTGCATAAGTGACATCGCGCTGCTTGCATTCCTCGACAGAGTACTTGGGCTCGCCAAGGGAATAATCAACAAATTCAAGGATGAGGTTGCCCGTAAAATCCTGAATCGGAGAGATGTCATGAAAGGTCTCAACCAGGCCCTCGTCAAGAAACCACTGATATGATTTCTGCTGGACCTCAATCAAATTTGGCAACGGGATGACCTCCTCGATTTTTGCAAAGCTCGGGCGCGGTCTCTTTCCCGTTACCGGTTGGATTTCAACTGCCGCCATTAGCTTCTCACTCCCATCTCCCACATGATTTCAGCCGTGGGCCATGTTACGACCTCCAAATCCATATGTTTCCAAAAGTCACAAAAGCAAGGCCCGGGACCACCCACCCGCAGCCTCGCCTCCGGTCCGGGCAAACCACCGGATTTGGAGTCAAATATTGAGAGTCAGGCATTGAGAGATCGAAAAAACGCGTCCATGTTAGTATTGACAACAGCTAGAAGAATTATGTATAATTCTGTTAGAGTAGCGATGGCTGGAAACTCATAGGCTTGGCTTGTCGCATTTTTTAATATTACCACTCATGGTCACAAGTGTCAATAAAAATTCGAGGGGCATTTTGCCCCTCGAATCGTCTCCTGGGCAGTATAAACCTCTCAAGCTCTCTACTTTATCTCGATGGTCGCTCCCGCCTCTTCTAGCTTAGCCTTCATGGCCTCGGCCTCTTCCTTCTTTAATCCCTGCTTGACTGGCTTAGGCGCCCCGTCGACAAGGTCCTTCGCTTCCTTCAGGCCAAGCCCGGTAAGCTCCCTAACGACCTTGAGCACCGGGATCTTCTTGTCGCCGGCGGTGACGAGAATGACATCGAATTCGGTCTTCTCCTCAACCTCAGGCGCGGCCGCAGGGGCTGCCGCCGGACCTGCCGCGACAGCAACAGGTGCCGCCGCGGTAACGCCAAACCTCTCCTCCAACGCCTTTACAAGCTCGGATAGCTCAAGAACCGTCATACTCTCGATTGCCTGGAGAATCTCCTCTTTAGTCATCTGAACCTCATGCTCCTTTTCTCATAAAGTCACGTAAAGACCTGCTCACGTAGAGATCTACCTTACTCTGAACGAATGCTGGGGCTCTAAGCGGCCTAAGCGGCCGCGCCCTCTTTTTGCTTGCGGACCGCATCAAGCGCATAGACTAGCTTTCTCATGCACCCGGAGAGAGCGCCGACAACCCCGGCGATCGGCGCCTGCATGGCTGAGGCCACGCGGGCCAGCATTACCTCCCTTGAAGGCAGCAATGCAAGGGCCTTCACATCATCTGCCCCTATGACCCTGCCTTCAAGTATTCCGCCCTTGATCTCGAGCTCCTTGTGCTCCCTGGCAAACTCGGAGATGATCTTGGCCGGGGCTACGGGATCGCCAAAGCCAAAAGCCATGGCGGTCGGGCCCGAAAGGTAGACATTTACATCGCTGATCGCCGCCTTCTCTGCTGCAAGCTGCGCCAGGGTATTCTTCACTACCTTATAATCGACCCCGGCTTCCTTGAGCCTCCGCCTGAGCTCCATGATATCATGGACATTCAGGCCACGATAATCCGTAAGCACTATCGCCTTCGAGCGCTCGAGCCTTTCCTTTATATCGGCGACCGCGGCCTCCTTTTTAGGTCTTGCCACCCTTGGACACCCCCTTTCGAAATATGTTCGGGAGATAAGAATTGACCCCTGTCGATGGACTAAGACAGGGGTCAATGAAAACACACGGCATGATAACCGGAGATAACAGGGTAATAACCGGAAACAGCCGGCATTTACAGCTTGACTTCGACCTCGGCAGGCGGGCGCCCGGCCCCTTAAGCTCCAGGAGGAGCACCTGCTGTCTTGGGCCATCGCACCACCCGGCCGGCGCATGGCATATAACAGCGCATGGCGTATGGCTTATGGCGCGTCATCTGAAATATTCCCTTTTGCCTCTTTGCCTTGTTTGCCTCGTTAGCCTGGCTACCTCTTTGCCTCCCAGCTCTTCTCCATCCTGGTTCCTTTGCCTTTACCTTTAACTTTCGGCTACCTTTCAGCAGTCATGGTCGCAGCGGCAACAGGGTTTAACTTTATCCCAGGCCCCATGGTGCTCGACAAAACCACGCTCTTTATATACTGGCCCTTGGCAGCTGCAGGCTTGGCCTTGACTATAGCCTCCATTAAAACCGACAGATTGCCAGCGAGCTTCGCAGCATCAAAGGAGGCCTTGCCGATCGGGGCATGAACGATTCCGGCCTTATCCACACGATACTCCACCTTACCGGCTTTAATATCGCGTATCGCCTTGGCAATCTCAAATGTGACCGTGCCAGTCTTGGGGTTAGGCATTAATCCCCTTGGTCCCAGGATTCGCCCCAGTTTACCGACCACGCCCATCATATCGGGTGTGGCGACAGCCATATCGAAATCCATCCACCCACCCTGAATCTTCTCGGCCAGGTCCTCAGCGCCCACGTAGTCAGCGCCAGCTTCCTCTGCCTCCTTTGCCTTCTCGCCTTTGGCAAATACGGCAACCCTGGCGACCTTGCCCGTTCCGTAAGGCAGGACTACAGCTCCCCTTACCTGTTGGTCCGACCGGCGCGGGTCGACACCGAGGCGCACAGAGAGCTCAATAGTCTCGTCGAACTTCCCGGTGGCCGTCTTTTTCACGAGATCGACCGCTTCCTGCGGATCGTAGAGCTTTTCGCGGTCAACCTGCTTTAAAGCTTCTAGATATCTCTTCCCTTTCCTTGCCATAATTATACACCTCCTGTGGTCCAGACGGAGCGTGCTCCTCCCACCATACATGCCTCTTACCCGGATTCTTACCTCATCTATTCTACCCCGGATTCTTACCGGAGCTTACCCAGATTCTTGTTGAAGCAGCCTGGTTTCGCGCTACTCCTCAACCTCGACTCCCATGCTCCTGGCCGTGCCGGCAATCATACGCATGGCAGCATCGACATCAAAGGCATTTAGATCACGCATCTTGAGCTCTGCAATCTCCCTGAGTTTTGCCCTTGATAGCTTCGCGACCTTTTCCCTGTTGGGTTTGCCCGACCCCTTTTCGATCCCTGCCGCCTTTTTGATCAGGAAGGAGGCGGGGGGCGTCTTCAGGATAAAGGTAAAGGAACGGTCCTCATAGATCGTAACCTCAACCGGGATTATAGTGCCGGCATCCGCTGCCGTTTTCTCGTTAAAGGACCTGACGAACTCCATTATATTGATCCCGTATGGTGCCAGCGCAGGCCCAACAGGTGGAGCCGCCGTCGCCTTACCCGCAGGAATCTGAACTTTTACTACAGCTGTTACCTTCTTTTTAGGCATTGACCCGATGCCTCCTTGGTTCCTACCACTATGTCTTTATGTCTTCTATATCTTCTCCACCTGGGCAAAGTCCAGCTCTACGGGAGTCTCTCGCCCGAACATAGATACCAAGACCCTGATCTTTGCCTTGTCAGGGTGGACTTCCTCGATAACCCCTGAAAAGTGCTGGAATGGCCCGGTCACTACCTTCACTGTCTCCCCGACCGAGAAATCCACCCTCGGCCTTGCCTCCTCGACGCCCATTTGCTTGAGGATCAACCTCACCTCGTCATCCCGGAGGGGTATAGGCTTCGAACCCGAACCGACAAACCCGGTGACGCCCGGGGTATTCCTCACGACGTACCAGGAATCGTCCTCCATAATCATCTCGACCAGCACGTATCCGGGAAATACCTTCTTCTTTGAAATCTTCTTCTTGCCATCCTTGATCTCGTACTCTTCCTCGGTCGGGACCAGGACCCTGAAGATTTTGTCCTCCTTTTCCATGGTCTTCACGCGACGCTCAAGGTTGGCCTTCACCTTATTCTCGTAACCGGAATAGGTGTGTATAACATACCATTTCTTGTTAGGATTATCAGTCTCTGGGGTTGAGCTTTGAACTTCGACGTCTAGATCGTTCATGGCTTGCCCACCCCTCTCGTTTCAGGTTCTCATTACTTTATAATTAACCTTAATATCTGTGAAAATACCAGATCAATCAGACCTATAAAGGCGGCCACAATCATTACCGATATAATAACGATCACCGTATATGATATGAGCTCCTTGCGGTTCGGCCATGCAACCTTCTTGAGTTCGGCCCTGACATCCCTCAGGAACCTGCCTACGCGTCCCGCTGCGCGCCCTATGCGTCCTGTAACACTTGCAGCCTCCATACCGGTCCCCTTCCTCAAATCCGACTTACACGGGGTTGCCCCGACTTACGAGGGGTCTCGCCCGGCGACCCTCGCCTGGCGACCCGATCATGCGCCCGGATAACGCAGACAATGCCCGGACAATATAAACATAAACAATTTGGGGTATACTCCAATCTAGCGCATGTCACCCCTGTCGCCGCCATCGCCGCGCTTACCGCGCCTCTTTATGCAGGGTATGCTCCCTACAGAACTTACAGTACTTCTTCATCTCAAGCCTGTCAGGGTCGTTTCGCTTATTCTTGTTAGTCGTGTAATTTCTCCTCTTACATTTCGTGCACTCTAGCCTTATTCCCTCGCGCAATGCATACACCCCCGCCTAGCTCATAACATGCCACCCTTGAAACTTTAGCATATCCAACCCCAGGGTGTCAACATAAATAAAGCCTGCCTCATCATATCACCGGGAAGGACACCTCGTCCGGGGCCCGCTGCACGCGGCCTAAGCCGCCTCCGAACCACCGGGTTATAGACCGGGCAGGCGTCCTGCGCCTGGCAGGAC
Organism: Bacillota bacterium; assembly: GCA_013178125.1. Lineage (NCBI taxonomy): Bacteria > Bacillati > Bacillota > Bacillota bacterium. The sequence continues at coordinate 123,301 of JABLXJ010000012.1, forward strand.
ATACACTCCGGTAACCTTGCTCGCAACCACTCACTCGTAACCATACCAGAAAAGAAAAAATGGAGCCCACAACCGGAATTGAACCGGTGACCCCATCCTTACCATGGATGTGCTCTACCTGCTGAGCTATGTGGGCATCTGGTAGCGGGGGCTGGACTTGAACCAACGACCTCCGGGTTATGAGCCCGACGAGCTACCAACTGCTCTACCCCGCGATGACATCTATGGAGCGGGAAACGGGATTCGAACCCGCGACATTCAGCTTGGAAGGCTGACGCTCTAGCCAACTGAGCTATTCCCGCATATAAACATGGTGGAGAGGAGTGGATTCGAACCACTGAAGGCTGAGCCAGCAGATTTACAGTCTGCCCCCTTTGACCAGCTCGGGAACCTCTCCACAGCCACCGTTTTGTTTTCGTCGTCTCGCCGGTGACAAAGATATTATAGCAAGGCCACCGCAAAAAGGCAAGAGGCATTTTTTGCCCGTCCGGCCTCCCTCAATGCCTTCTCCGGTTCGGCCCGCGCAGTTTTCTCCTCCGACAACATGGCTTTCTCGGCGAGATAATTCTTGAAGTCAGAAGAATGCGGCGCGGAAGCTACTTCAATATACCATAACCGATTATTCGATATAGGAGATATCTATTTACCGACGCTCCTCCCTACGAATGAATTCGGGGGCTACCGCGCTGGGAGAGATCGGTGTAGCTGGAGGAGATCGGTGTATCAAAGAGGCCAAGACACCTCTCTGCCGCTAGGGTAACTATCCCGAAAATGACCCAGTTGCTTCCAGAAGAGACATCTTCATTCTCTGTGGTGCCACAACGCGGCATGAGGGTCTAGCATGAAAACTCTGCCTCCTTTATGAGGCGGAGTCTTCACCTTTGTGATAATATTTCTCGAATTTGGTACAGCATAAAAGGAAGGATAAGGTTTAGTGTCGAAATAGCATTATGGGGTCCTGGGCCTCGCCAGCGCGGGCGCGCCCGCGGCGGTCAACTCGCAACCGGCCCTAGCGGGTCAGAATCGCGCCGGCATTGACACAATCCGTGGAACGAATGTCGCGCGGAGGCGGAGGGTGAATAGTAACTTCGACTTTGGAGTCACACTTCGCCCCTGTCGGTCGAATCACTGTAAGTAGAGCTAAGGGAAGGAGATAGCCTTAGTGAGGCTCCCTCGAAGATTGTTCCCATTATCATTCTCAATAGCGCTATTCGTCTTTTTGTTTGCAGGACTGTGTCCGGCTGTGTCAGCAGATGCGGGTGAACAGGGGGATATAATAGCGAAATTAAGCATAGACCTTAATAATGACGGTTATAACGAGAATATAGAAATTCTAAGAACTTCAGATATCGATATGTCCGTCAGATTAATACGGGGCACGAAAAATGGGCAGATTACTGATCTGTCCGAGGAACTACCTTTTGAACATCTTGCTGGCTTAACCGTCTACCCAATAATGGGAGCCACATACCCTCATGCGGTTGTCATTCAAGGTACTGCTGGGGCGCACCGATCATTTCTCAATGTTTATTATATCGGCGAAGATGGTAGGTTCTCAAAACTCTTCGAATGCAGCGGGGATGGTGGGGCCTCTCTCTTCGGCCCATTAGCGGGCGGTGGGTATGGGATAATGGTATGCAGTCGTTTATACGATACCTTGAATCGAGACGAAACCAAGTATTACCATTGGGATGGAAGTGAGTTTGTACTAGTCCGCAGGGAAATAGGATACCATTTTACGGGCAAGTTCGTGTACCCTAGAGATCCTGAGACCGTTGCAGCTGCATACGTCGAGGCAGCGGTATTAATCTAGACCATGAGTTGAAGCAATATATCGGAGCACGCTTTGATGATGAACGAGTCCGGCTTGAACGCCTCGGAGACTTGCTTCATAAACGCTTTGGTGATTTCACAGGAATATGTGTCTCGACCCCGAGCGAACTGAAATCGCCAGGGTCGTGGGCCTCCAAATCCTACACTCTACCTGTGACATTTTTTTATGAGGATGCTGTATCTAAGGAGGCTTCTCTGTTAGTTGAGCTCGATAAAGATGAATCTGGCTCATGGAGGATAATCGACGTCGAAATCTCCGGCTAACCCATTGACTTGGCCCCTATTGTGCTGCGATGAAGCCGAAGGAGAGATGCATGAGCTGAGTAAGCGCTAACCAGCCTGAAGCTATGTTTCAGGGATCCCCGGAATCTATTCCGGAGAGGAGGTCACCTGGCAGGGAAAATACGAGAAAACGCGAACAACCCATCAGAATCCTATATAGAGCGCCGTAAAAACAGAAAGCGAGGCTAAAAGATGAAAAGACGATTTGTAGTTTTGGGAGTCACCCTCTTGTTGGTATGCGCCCTAGCAGCGGTATTCTCCGGTTTTGGCATGAGAGCGTCCGCCATAGACAAAGCAGATATCGATTCCATTGTCGCAGAGAATAATTCCTTTGCCTTTGATCTCTACAGGCAACTCGCAAAAGATAAGGGCAACCTCTTCTTCTCACCATACAGCATCTCCTCC